>NZ_JBWKAI010000008.1:0-74279 GCF_056500955.1 Streptococcus sp. F2 | reverse complement strand
CATTAAGATCTGTTTGAACTTACTCGTTCTTTCTGTCGCTGACAGATTTATTTCTCGTTTTTGACGGGTAATATGTCTCCATATCACCCTCACATTTGGTTCGTCTTATTCAGTTCTCAAAGGTCTTGTCCTCTTTCGAGACAACTATTTTATTCTATCAACTTTTACTAACTTTGTCAACAACTTTTTCAAATTTTTTCAAAAATACTTTCAAGTGATAGGTCATTTATTACCATTTCTTTTGGCAACTTGAATAGTATACGATAGGTCATCCTTATTTGTCAACTATATTTTCTCTCTTTTTTCAAAAAAATAGAAGTAAGCTGACTTACTCCTATTTGTTAAACTTTATTTGGCTTCAATTAATCCTAAATCACCATCTTCACGACGGTAAAGAATGTTAGTTTCACCATCTTCGGCATCAGTATAGATAAAGAAATCATGCCCTAATAATTCCATTTGTAAACGTGCTTCTTCAACATCCATTGGTTTTAATGTGAGATTTTTAGTGCGAACCACTTTTACTTCTGGTGTTTCATCTACTTGCTCTGCTTCAAATTCTGTTGTGAAGACTTGACCAGTTGGAACTTTTTCACGATGTTTTTTTGCAATTTTAGTTTTATTTTTTCTGATTTGACGTTCAATCTTATCAACGACTAAATCGATTGAACCATACATATCTTGTGATACATCTTCTGCACGAAGTGTTACTGAACCAAGTGGGATAGTAACCTCAACTTTTGAAGATTTCTCACGATAAACTTTCAAATTAACACGCGCATCTATTTCTTGCTCTTCAACAAAATACTTTTCGATTTTAGTAAGCTTTGATTCTACATAATCGCGAATAGCTTCTGTCACTTCGATGTTTTCTCCACGAATACTGAACTTAATCATAGGATACCTCTTTCTCGCGCTTGAAGCGCTTTCTTTATCTTTAATACTATTATACCGCTTTCATGAAAATTTGCAAGTTTTAACGTGCAATTGACAAACTTTTGATGTCACTATTTCCAACATGCATTAATAGTTTTTTCAAAGCGATAATGGTGCTACCGGTAGTGTAAATATCATCAATAATGAGGATTTTTGCTGGTAATTCAGAGAGGGTGGAGAGACGATAGGCATCTTTGGATAATAATCTTTCATTTTTAGTTTTAGAAGACTGACGGCTAGTATCCATTCTTTTAAAAAGCATGCAATAGTTAATATTCCCTGCTTCAAGTATAGCAGTCACTTGATTGAAATGACGTTCTTCATAACGCTCCTTACTGATAGGAACTGGAACAGGAGTAAAATCTGGATAGTCTTTTTTAATAACTTGGGCTAATTCTTGAGCAAAGACATGTCTTAGCAAGTAGTCTCCTTGAAACTTATATTGGCTAAAATAAGCTTTCATAGCAGCGTTATACTGATATAAACTTGTGTGATTAACCTCGTATCCTTTGACTTTCCATTCTAAACAATCAGAACATGGAGAGCTTTGGGAAGGAGCGTTACAGGTTTGGCAACTCGTGAAGCTTACCTTTTGAAACCCTTGTTGACACTCCTGACAGAGAGTTGTTGTTTGAGGTTTCAAAAAGAGAATATCCGTTATTCGCAAGTGTAATGGACTAAATTGTTGACATAGGAGGCATATCATTCGAATAACCTTTCTGATTCATTTCTTTAATTTCTTTTCTTGCATTGCGCATTGCTTGGCTAATCCCATCGTGAAAGAAGTACACCTTCCCTGTTGGCCTTTCGATAGATCTCCCCACACGACCTGCGATTTGAACCAAGCTTTGAGAACTGTATCCTCGATGCTGTGCCATGAGCACAAAGACATCCACGCCTGGGAAAGTAACACCCCTTTCCAATATTGTGGTGGTCACCAAAATACCTTTCTTTCCTTGACGAAAGGCATCAATGTCTTTAACTCTGTCAGCTGTTCGGCTATAGACACAGGCAATTTGTTCCTCTGGAAAAGCTAACTTTAATAATTCAGTAACTAATTCTGCCATGGCAATAATAGGAAGAAAAATTAGCAGTGGACATCCTGTTTTCCTTTGTTGACTGATAGATTTAACAAGAGCTCGAGGAAGTTTTTGACAGTGAATTTTTTTTAATAGGCCAAAACTCCTGATAAATTTCGGAAGAATCAAAGGATTATCGTGGAATCGTCTAGCTAATGTCAACTTCTCTAGTTCCCCACTTTTGACCTGCTCTTCCAGTTCTTTGGTCGATGTCGCGGTCAATACGATACTACTAGCGCCTTCTTTAGCGGCTTGCTGCGCTGCATATTGTAGTTGATGATTATTGACAAAAGGAAAAGCATCAACTTCATCAATGATTAAAAGATCAAAAGCCTTATAAAAGGTCAGTAATTGATGGGTAGTAGCTACTATAATAGGACTTCTTTGATAAGCTTCTGAGTCAGCATGTAAAAGAGTAACCCGGCAAGAAAAAGCAGCTTTTAAGCGATTAGCAAGTTCTATACAAACATCGACCCTTGGGCTGGCTAAACAAACCCAACCTCCAGCATTAACAACTGCTGCTATGGCACCATAAATCATCTCTGTCTTGCCGGCTCCGGTAACAGCATGCACTAAAGTAGGTTTTTTAGCATTAACATTCTTGACTATTTGGTTTGAAATACTTTCTTGGTAGGACGTTAATAACCCCTTCCATCGAAGATAATTGGCTATAGGAAAAGGATGTGGAGGTATATAATAAAGAGGCCTATCAGCTTGATTTCGGCCAAAAACGAGACAGAAGCGGCAGTAGTAAGTGCCACTTGGTAATCTCGCTTCTGCGGTTATCTGATAATGACAACGTTGACAAGTGATTTTACCTTTTATGGTTACTATACTTTCCAAGGTCTTTGCCAGATGATTTACTTCTTTTGGCAATTGATGTTTTAAAAATAAACGACCGTAACTGTTTTCGATACTTTCCATACTTTATTATTCGACTTTCTTTGCTAATTTTGACCTTTTCTTGTAAAATTTTCTTATGGAAAACTACAAAACAATCAAAGACAACGGTCTTTTTGAAGAAGAGATCAAAAAATCTCGCTTTATTTGTCAGATAAAACGTATCACTACGGAAGAAGAAGGCAAAGCCTTTATTACAGCAATCAAGAAAGAACATTACAAGGCTAACCATTCTTGCTCTGCTATGATTATTGGTAATAAGAGTCAAATCAAACGTTCTAGTGATGATGGCGAACCTACTGGCACGGCCGGTATCCCAATGCTTTCCGTTTTAGAAAAGCAAGGTCTAACCAATTTAGTTGTTGTTGTCACTCGTTATTTTGGTGGTATCAAACTAGGAACAGGGGGACTGATTCGAGCTTATTCCGGCGTTACTGCTGCTGCTATTAAAGAACTTGGAATTGTTGACGTCAAGAAACAAGCCGGGCTTGAGGTAACCTTGACTTATCCCCAATACCAAACCTATGCTCACTTTCTCGAACAAGTAGCTTTAATGGAGACTGAGACCTTGTTTTCAGACACCATCACAACCGCTATCTATTTTGATCCGGAACGCGAAGAAGAAATCCTGGCTATCTTGACAGATTATTACCACGGTAAGGTTCAGTTCACAACAATTGACCCAAAGATTATTGAAGTTCCTATCATGAAAGAGTGATAGAACTTTATTATCAGAGTGATAGTAAATCTGTATTTTACTTTGAACTAGTATCCTCTTATACTTAAACTAGACTATGATGATAGAGAAATGAGGAAATTCTATGACAGCCATTTACCATAATATAACTGAATTAGTTGGACAAACACCTATTGTGAAGCTTAACCACTTGGTACCTGAAGACGCAGCCGATGTTTATGTCAAACTAGAATCCTTTAACCCAGGTTCTTCAGTTAAAGATCGCATTGCTTTAGCGATGATTGAGGCGGCTGAAGCTGAAGGAAGGATTCAACCAGGAGATACCATTATTGAGCCAACAAGCGGAAACACAGGGATTGGTCTTGCTTGGGTGGGAGCTGCTAAAGGATATCATGTTATTATTGTCATGCCTGAGACCATGAGTGTGGAAAGACGTCAGATTATCCAAGCTTATGGGGCAGAACTTATGCTAACACCTGGAACAGAGGGGATGAAAGGTGCTATTGCTAAAGCTGAAACTTTAGCGACAGAATTAGGTGCTTGGATGCCTATGCAATTCAATAATCCTGCCAACCCAGCTATTCATGAGAAAACAACAGGTCAAGAGATCTTAGAAGCTTTTGGTGAAACCAAAATAGATGCCTTTGTTGCTGGTGTTGGTACTGGTGGAACTGTTTCTGGCGTTTCACATACTCTAAAAATGGCGAGCCCTACTACTGCTATCTATGCTGTTGAAGCTGAGGAGTCTGCTGTCCTATCTGGTCAAGAACCTGGCCCACATAAAATCCAAGGCATTTCAGCAGGGTTTATCCCCGATACCTTAGATACCGAAGCCTATGATCAGATTATTCGCGTTAAGTCTGAAGATGCTCTAGCAACTGCTCGATTAACAGGTGCTAAGGAAGGATTTTTAGTGGGTATTTCTTCTGGTGCTGCTCTTTATGCTGCTATTGAAGTCGCTAAACAATTAGGAAAAGGCAAACAGGTCTTGACCATTTTACCTGATAATGGGGAACGCTATTTATCAACTGAACTTTATAATGAACCATCAATGCCGTAACAATACTTACGTAATTGCTCTGCCATTTTCCCAGAGATAGCAACTATACAAATAAGGATCTTATTTTCTCGGGAAGAGAACCCTAACCGTAAACTTCTGATTGTAAGAATAGCGAAAAAAGAGTCTGGAACGATTACATTCCAGACTCTTTTTAGTGCTCTTTTTTTAGAAACTGCAAGCTTTCTTTAATCCACTGCGGTAATTGCTCTTCAAGTGGCTTAAAGCCAATCTTGTGCCGACTATTGGAAAAGCGATGACGATGAGCAACATGGTGTTTATCTTCTTCAAGGGTTCTGAGAGATAGACTTGCCTTGTGGGTAAATTCATCCACATCAACAACCTGAACCAGTACCTTATCCCCGATTGCCAATAACTGATTGATATTATCAATGAAACCTGTCTTTATTTCTGAAATATGAATGAGACCTGTTCTCCCATTTTCAAGGGCAACAAAGGCTCCGTATGGTTTAATCCCAGTGATGGTGCCATGCAGTTTGTCGCCAATTTTCATTAGTCAAATACCTCGATTGTTTCAATGATAACGTCTTCTTTAGGTTTATCCTGTGCGCCAGTTTCAACGCCAGCAATCAAATCCAAAACTTGGAATGAAGTTTCGTCCACAAGCTGACCAAAGACCGTATGACGACGATCAAGGTGAGGAGTTCCACCATTTTCAGCGTAAGCAGCTGCAATTGAAGCCGGCCAACCACCACGTTCTAGTTCTTTTTTGGCATAAGGAATCTTACTATTTTGAACAATAAAGAACTGACTGCCATTAGTATTTGGTCCCGCATTAGCCATCGACAAGGCCCCACGGAGATTATAGAGTTCATCCGAAAATTCATCTTCAAAACTTTCACCATAGATGGATTGTCCACCCATTCCTGTTCCTGTTGGATCGCCCCCTTGAATCATAAATTCAGGAATAATACGGTGGAAGATAATCCCATCATAGTACCCTTCTTTAGCCAAACCTAAGAAATTGGCTACTGTTTTAGGAGCATGATCTGGGAACAAGACCAGGGTCATTTCGCCATGGTTTGTTTTAATGGTTGCTTTTGGTCCTTTATGGTTTGCCAAATCCAATTGTGGAAACTGTAATTCTTTGTCAATCAATCCTAATTCCTCCAAGGCATATAAAATGCCATCTTCTTCAACTTTTTTTGTGATAAAATCTGCTTTTTCTTGCAGTAATGGATGTGATACTCCCATTGCAATACTGATACCAGCATAGTCAAATAACTCTAGGTCATTGAGTTCATCTCCAAAAACCAAAATGTTTTCAGGTTTTAATCCTAAATGGTCAACTACCTTTGAAACACCTAGCGCTTTTGAAGTACCTTTCAAGACCACATCTGATGAGTTATCATGCCACCTGACCAAACGAAGATGTTCACCTAACTCAGCAGGCAACTGCAAGCCATCTCCCTTGTCCTCGAAGGTCCACATTTGGTAAACATCATGCTGTTCGTTGTAATCTGGACAAACTTCTAGTTGAGCATAAACGTTATCAATAGCATTGCTAATCATGTCATTTCGGGTGGATAACACTGCTTCATGACGCCCTGCCATTCCATAGTAAATCCCCATCTCATCTGCCCATTTTTTATAGGCCACAACGATATCCGCTGGAATAGGGGCTTGGAAAATAATAGTTTTAGCATCATCTTTGACATAAGCACCATTTAATTTGACGCAATAGTCAGCATGTAAATCTTGAACTTCTTGTGGAACACCATAACGAGCGCGACCTGAAGCAATACCAACCAAGATCCCTTTAGCTTTCAAAGCCTTAAATACTCTTTGAATCGACTCAGGCATATAGCCCGTATCTTTAACCCTCAAGGTGTCATCGATATCAAAGAACACCATCTTGATTTTTTTAGCTTTGTATTTTAATTTTGCGTCCATACATTCCTCCAATTTGCTATCCCATATATTATAGCACTAATTATCATCTTGGGGGACTAAATGGTGTCGGAAAGCGTATACAACAGCTTGAGTTCGGTCATCAACTTCTAGCTTAGCAAGAATATTAGACACATGCGTTTTAACGGTTTTCAAGGAGATGAAAAGTTCATCCGCTATAGTTTGATTATCATACCCTTTAGCTAAAAGATGTAGAATATCATACTCGCGCGCGGTTAGCTCTTCATGCAAATCAGGGTGTTGGTCATGCGCTTTAATTTTTTTGTCTACCTCTGTTTCAATGGCCAATTCACCTTTTGAAACTTTCCGAATAGCATTTAGAATTTCGGCTGCACTAGAAGTCTTTAACATGTAACCTTTAGCACCAGCATCAATGACAGGGTAAATTTTCTCATTGTCCAAATAAGAAGTCAAGACCAATACTTTGGCATCTTTCCACTTATCGAGGATTTCCAAAGTCGCCTCAACCCCACCTAATTCTGGCATTACCAAATCCATAACCAGCACATCTGGTTTTAAGGCTAAGGCCAACTCAACTCCCTCACGTCCATTAGAGGCTTCGCCAATAACGTCGATATCTGGTTGTAAATTCAAAAAACTTTTAAGTCCCATACGGACCATTTCATGATCATCCACTAGTATCACTCTTATGTTACTCATCGTCATCTCCCCTCACTATTGGTAATCGAATATCCATAGATACTCCTTTACCTTTTTGGCTAATTAAATGCATCGTTCCTGCTAAATCATCTACTCGATCCTCAATATTTTTTAAGCCATAACTTAAATCTCTTACCTCATCCATATCAAATCCAATTCCATTGTCAAGCATCTTCAGTTGCAACTCACTTGGTGTCTGATTAAGGTAAACTTCTATACGGCTTGCCTTGGCGTGTTTTAAGGTATTGCTGATAAATTCTTGCGCAATTCGAAAAAGATTATCTTCCATCGCCCTCGGTAGTTCGCCGATATTTTCTTTGTAGATGACTTCAATGTTGCTTTTATCGGTTAATTCTTTGAGAATCATATGGAGGCCCTCAGATAGGGTGCGATTGGCTAATTCTGTGGGTCTTAGATGCAAGAGTAAAATCCGTAAATCATTTTGAGCATTTTGCAACATGGCTTCGACAGTCACCAGCTGAGTTTGTAGTTGTTCCTTATCCAGTTGCTCTAAACTCATGGAAACACCGGATAGAATCAGCGAAGAGGCAAATAATTCTTGACTAACCGTATCGTGTAAATCCCTAGCAATCCGCTTACGTTCCTGTTGAACAATTTCTTGGCTATCAATAATATAAGCACTTTCTTTTTTCTGCATGTTAGTTGTCATATGAGACATCTTCTCAGAAAGTCTGCTTAAATTGGTGTTAATTTCAGAAGTTTCCTCTAAATGAATGCGCTGATTATTGAGAATGCGTTTCAAATTTTGATTAATCGTGCGTTTGCTATTATCGTCTAAAATAATCCATAACAAAAGCAACAAGAGGGTCACTGAAACAATTAATAACAAAATAGAAAACCCTAGCCGTTCAACCTGCCACAAGTGACTGCGAAGGTAAGCGAACGTGATGCCTAAGTTGTCCATAACCACAAAAACAATGGATAGGATAGTGATGGTAGAATAGAGCCAAACAAGTGCATAGTAACGTTTTTTCATTGTCTATCCACCTCAACGTTTCCTGCAATCGTGGTAACTACAATTTTTACCTTCTTTAGTTGCTGATTCTCTGCTTCTCTTAGTTTGATAGATTCATTACGAAGATCATATTGCTGACACTCAAAAAAATCAACACTGCCATATATTGAGCTAACATCCAAGGTAACATCTACATCAATTGGAACTAAAATTTTGGTATTTCCAAAAATTTTACGAATCACGATAATATTATCCATACCTGTTACAATAACATTAGTTAAGTCAATAATGTCGTTGCCTGAGATGCGAATAATGTTAATATCATCAAAGGAATAATAATCACTTTCATAGTTAGCTGCACCAATCCACTGATGCTTGGTGTTGTCCACATCAATCTTTTCTTCCTTAAAACGAATCAAGGCAAAGCGATTTTTCTTTTTAACCTGAGAAAAATGATTAATAAAAACGTAAATAATCCCCAGTAAAACAGCCAAGATAATATAAGGATTGAGCATAAAAATCAAGAAAAGGAGCAATAAACTCACTGTTAAAAGAAAATTATTGCGGCTATCTTGATTGTAGAAACGTAAAGCCAATAGAATCAATACTAAAATTAGAATAAAACTTGATAAATCGTTGTCCAAAATGGTCATAATTCCCATTGCTAAGAGCAAGCATTCAACAAGTAAAAAGAATTGAAATTTTTTCATTAGAGCCCTCTCGTTTCCTTGTATTTTATCAAAAAAGAACTGAAAATGCACCTTTACACGGTAACTCACAAAAAAGAATAGCCAGCTTAATGCTATTGTAGCATGAAACTAACTATTCTTTGGTTTTTAAGGGGTTTGACCAGTTGATTCCGATGGGCTTAATTCAGTATTACTACTTGTTCCCGTTCCATCATTTGTTGAGGAAATGCTAGAACTTGCCTCAGAACTGGTTGAACTACTTGAAGAATGCGTTTCTTCTGGGTAAAGGTAAAGGCTTATCTCACCTTTTTCAGAGAGGCTCAAAGTGGTACCGTAATAAGGGGTTTGACCACTGACAATAGCTTTTGAACTTGGAGAATTAACCTGAACAAAACCTGTTGCTGAACTTGAGCTTGGAGCATAAGCTTTAATCCTCGAAGCTTCAATACCTAATGCTGTCAAAGTATTTACTGCATCAGCATAGGTATATTCTGTTACCATAGGCATAATGACTGTGTCACTCACGGCAACACTAAGAGTAATTTTAGATTTCCCATTAGGATTAAATTTATCCCCTGAACTCGGAGATTGGCTAATAACAGTATTTTCCGTGTATTCATTGGTCACGATTCGTTCAATCTTAATCTTCGATTTAGGAACACCGTAGGTTTCCATCAAGCTAGCCATGGCTTCTTGATAATCAATCCCTTTGTAGTTTTCCATCTCAAACCCTTTATTGCCAATTGACAAGTAAACTGTGATAGCTGAACCCTTGCGCTTGGCTGTTCCCGTTGGTGGATCTGTTCGGACAACATTCCCTTCCGCAACAGTATCACTTTCAATCTGTCTCACCTTACCAACTTTCAAGCCTAAATCTTGCAGTTCCTGCTTTGCAACTTTAAGACTGACACCTGTCACATTAGGAACTTTTACTGAGGTAGGTTTTGTTAGCACCAAGTAAGTGAAGAGAGCCACACCTACAATAAAGAGAGAAAAGAGGATTTTTAACAAAGTACCCAAGAAACGACCATTTCGCTTCTTTTTTTGTGGTTTCTGGAGTGTATCCATCTGATTAGTGTGTTCTAAACGACTTTCAGTTGTGGACGTAACAGGAGTTGGAGCTACTTTTGGCGTCGTTACTGGTGCCGGTGTTACTTTAGGGAGAGGTTTTGTGCTTTCCACATCATCAAAAATAACTTTCCGTTCACGACTCCGATTGTAACTGAGAGCCGTCATCAGATCACGACTCATTTCAAAGGTTGATCCGTAACGATCGCTTAATTTCTTAGCTGTTGCTCGGATAACCACATTCTCTAAAGCTTGCGGTACATTGTGGTTTTCGTCAATAATAGACGGAAGAGGCTTTTGGAAATGTTGCAAAGCAATGGTAACAGCACTATCGCCATCATAAGGGATATGTCCTGTCAACATTTCAAAGAGCATAATTCCCATCGCATAAATATCACTTTGAATGGTCGCTTTTGAGCCGCGAGCCTGCTCAGGCGATAGGTAATGGACGCTTCCCAACATAGAGTTGGTTTGAGTCAAACTCGTTTCCGCAAAAGCAACGGCAATCCCAAAGTCAGTTACCTTAACCACACCATTTTTAGTTAAAAGAATGTTTTGAGGTTTTAAATCTCTATGAACAATCCCTTTCTGGTGAGCTAATGTCATGGCAGAAAGCACCTCTTCCATGATTCTGACCACTTCATTATTGGATAGAGGAGCATGATCTTGAATATACTTCTTTAAGTCAGCGCCATCTACGTATTCCATTACTAAAAATTGCTGTCCGTCTTCTTCACCTATATCCCGGATGGCAACAATATTAGGATGGTTTAACTCAGCCATGGCACGCGCTTCCCGTTGGAAACGGGCAACCGCTACCTGATCTGTCTGATAATTGGTACGTAAGACCTTGATTGCAACGTCTTCATTATCCAAGATTAGATCATTTGCTAAATAAACATCCGCCATACCACCGCGGCCAATAGATTTTAGAATGCGATAACGACCAGCAAATAACTTGCCAATCTGAATCATTCCACGTCCTCACTTTCGTTGTGAACCAAAGCGATAGTGATATTATCTAGACCCCCTCTTAGGTTAGCCAAGTTAATCATTTCTTGATTTTTCTCATCAAGGCTGAGTTCGCGACCTAAGATATCGACAATCTCATCATTGGAAATCATATTGGTCAAACCATCGCTATTAATCACAAGGTAATCACCTTTTTCTAGAACCTTGATGCCTAGGTCAGGTTCTACTGGAGCAGCTTGACCGATAGATTGAGTGATGATATTTTTTTGTGGGTGGCTAGCGGCTTCTTCTTCTGTGATTTGACCCGCCTTAACCAATTCATTCACCAAAGAATGATCACTGGTCAATAGGGTATAATGCCCGTCGTGAACAAGACCAATTCGTGAGTCGCCAATATGAGCATAAATAGCGTTAGATTCAACCAAAGCAACTGCTTCAACGGTTGTTCCCATCCCTTTAAAATCTTCGGATTGTCCTAAGTCGTAAATGCGCTGATTTTCTGACTCAATAGTGGTTAACAACCAATCTCTAATCTCACTTAATTCTGTAAAATCTGTTTTGATCCATTCCCTACCAAGATCTGTAACTGTCATCTCGCTAGCGATATTACCAGCTCTATGACCGCCCATACCGTCTGCTAACACTAATAGGGTGATGCCTTTTTTATTATCAAACTTATTGATAAAATCTTGATTGTTTGAGCGTTTTTGCCCAATGTCTGTTTTTAATGAAATCTTCATACGTTTTTTCTGACTCAGTCAGTTTCCTCCTAAAATACTACAAGACTCGTCTGACTTGTCCAATAAAGAAGCCATCAGTCTGGTATTGTTCTGGTGTGATAATAAGATAACCATCCTTGACAATATCTGCTTGTGTATGGTTCAGTTTTACTTGTTCAAAATTAGGATGACTTTGTAAAAATGCTTCGATGACTTGACGATTCTCCTCATCAAAAATAGTGCAAGTACTGTATGTTATTATACCACCTTTACGCAAGGTTTGACAAACACTAGACAATATCTCTAGCTGGATAGCTTGCAGAGCATTGAAATCTTGACTTTCTTTATTATATTTGATATCGGGTTTTCGACGAATCAAACCAATTCCTGAGCAAGGAGCATCCACCAAAATCTTATCAAAGGTATCCTTTTCAAAATGACGATGAACCTCTCTGGCATCTAGTTTTCTTGTCTCAATGTTATCAGCAACCCCTAAGCGATTAGCATTTTCCTTCACCAACTCTAGTTTATGATCATAGAGATCTAAGGCAATGACCTTACCTGTTTCTAAGTAAGAGGCTATATGAGAGGTCTTTCCACCTGGAGCGCTACATGCATCAAGAATTATGTCATCACCCTCAATGCTTAAAGTAGGGGCCACGAGCTGACTGCTTTCATCTTGAATGGTGATATCCCCATTTGCGAAATAATCACTGGCTGCAAAATGACCTGACGCTTTGGTTAAACCAGTTGCTGATAAAAGGGAACGCTCGGCATCTAAATCTTCAGCAATTTTCTCTAACTTCAAAGGGTCTGTCACGCGAATACTAGCCTTACTACGCACAAATAAACTTTCCATGATGGCCACTGATCTGTCAGAACCAAATTGATCTTCTAACTTTTTAACCAACCAAACAGGCAGTGAATACTTGACCGAATAATACTTATTTCGACGCTTAATTGTTCCCATATCTGGGAGAGGATGGCTGGTGAATTGACGTAAAATAGCATTGACAAACTTCTCTGCACCTTTTTTATTGCCACGATTTTTGGCAATACCAACCGCATCGTTAACAATGGCGTGCGCTGGTAACTTATCTAAATAAATCAGTTGATAAAGACTGAGCATAAGGAGATAATAAACCCATTTGTCCAATTTATCTCGGTCTTTGACATAATGGGCTAAATACCATTCCAAGCTAATTTTACGTGAAACGGTACCATATACAATCTCAGTTAATAGAGCCCTGTCCTTAGCAGATAAAGCTTTATTGCTTAGCTGCTGATTAAGCGCTATGTTTGTGTAAGCTCCCTGATCAAAAATATGTTCTAAGGTTAGAAGTGCTTTTCCTCGAATACTTATTTTCCAATTATCTGCCAATGAAATCACCCACTTCAAGTTTTCTACCAAGGCCATTTAAGAAATCTGCAATAGCCATTTTAGGTTTCCCCGCAGGTTGCACAACTAGCAATGACAGGGCTCCTTGACCAGCAGCTACCACTAACATATGTTTTGTTTTGGCAATAATTTCTCCTGGTTGTCCTTCCCCTTCAGCTAATTGAGCTTCATAAATTTTAAAACGTTGTCCGTCTAAAAAGGTATGCGCTACTGGCCAAGGGCTCATCCCCCGGATGTGGTTAAAGACCTCCCGAGCAGTTTTCGTCCAATCGAGTTGTTCTTGCTCTGGTGAGATGTTGGGTGAAAATGTCGCTTGGATGTGGTCTTGAGGAATAGGTTTTATCTCGCCAGAAAGGTAACCTGGCAAACTATCCAACAAGAGGTCACGGCCGACAAGAGCTAATTTTTCAAATAGAGTCCCCACATTATCGGTTTCAAGAATTGGCGTACTTGCTTTAGCCACCATATCACCAGCATCCATCTCTTTAACCATTTCCATGATGGTAACTCCAGCTTCTTTTTCCCCATTCATGATGGCATAGTGAATAGGTGCCCCACCACGGTACTTCGGTAACAAGGAAGCATGGACGTTGACAGCAAACGAAACAGCATCCAATAGCTTAGTCGGTAAAAATTGTCCAAAAGCTGCTGTGACAATGCCGTCAGCCCCGAGGCTCATGAGTTCTGCTAATTCTTGCGAACCTGATAATTTATTAGGTTGATAAACAGGCAAATCATAGGCATGTGCCAATTCTTTGACAGGAGTCATTTTGATTTCTTTTTTTCTGCCAACAGCACGGTCTGGCTGTGTCACAACCGCTAAAATCTCATAGTTAGGGTTTTCCAGTAGACCTTTCAATACAGTGGCTGAAAATTGGGGAGTCCCCATAAATAATAATTTTGTCATTAATATCCTCTTTTGTCTTTTTGTCATTATAACACGTTCATCCAATGAGCCAGTCGTAGCTAGCTTACATAAACTGTTGTGGTTCATGGTCAATAATTACTTTTAAATCCCGATTGCCAGCTTCTTGACTCCAGTCGAGAAGGCGATTGAGCGTGTCTTCCAAACGGTCTTCAAAGCGGTATTTCAAGATAATCTGATAGTGGTATAGGTTATGCGTCCGGGCAATGGGTTTCGGAGTTGGCCCTAATATCCTAATATTTTCTGATAACCCTTCTTTAAGGAGCCCCATCACTTGGTAAGCTTTTTTGACCACATCTTCTTCTGTATGATGGGAAAGTGTAATCCCCACAGTAAAATAATAAGGGGGGTAAGCCATCTGACGGCGAATCGCCATTTCATAACGGTAAAAGGCTTCAAAATCTTGTTTCTTAGCTAATTGAATAGCATAGTGATCGGGATTATAAGTTTGAATCAAGACTTCCCCTGGCTTATGGGCACGGCCTGCCCGACCAGCAACCTGTGTTAACAATTGAAACGTTTTTTCTGACGCTCGAAAATCTGGCAAATTTAAGGAGGTATCTGCATTTAGTACCCCAACCAGCGTTACATTTGGAAAATCCAACCCTTTGGCAATCATCTGAGTGCCTAATAAAATATCTGCCTGATGCTTCCCAAAACGATCTAAAATAGCCTCATGACTTCCCTTTTTTCGTGTAGTGTCCACATCCATCCGTAATATCCTAGCTTCTGGAATAACATCTTGTAGTTCGTCGAAAGCTTTTTGCGTCCCTGTTCCATAATAGCGGATACTATTACTACGGCACTCAGGACAAGCACGTGGGATAGTTTTTTGAAACCCACAGTAATGGCAATTCATGCTCTTGGTATCCATGTGAAGGGTTAAGGAAATGTCACAATTAGGGCACTTATCCACATAGCCACAATCCCGACACATGATAAAACTAGAGTAACCACGGCGATTTAACATCAAGACAACCTGCTCTTTTTTAGCCAGGCGATCTTTAATCTTATCAATTAAGTAAGGGGTAAAGTTACTAACGGTCTGCTGGCCAAGGTAATCTCGAAAATCAACAATTGTGACTTCTGGAATCTTAGCGAGAGGGTTGGCTCTTTTCGTTAATTGAATAAAATGATAGACACCCTTACTAGCCCTGGCTCGGCTTTCAATACTTGGCGTAGCAGAACCCATAACCACAACTGCTTGATGATGTTTGGCTCTGAGCAAGGCAACCTCTCTGGCATGGTATCGTGGATTACTTTCTTGTTTATAAGTTGATTCATGCTCCTCATCGATAATAATTGCACCAATACGTTCTAACGGGGAGAAAATAGCAGAGCGGGCGCCAACAACAACCTTAGCCTGACCTGTTTTTATCTTACGCCACTCGTCAAACTTTTCACCATCTGATAAGCCTGAATGCATAATAGCCACTTGCTTTCCGAAACGAGAAATAAAACGAGAGGTCATTTGAGGAGTCAACGAAATCTCCGGCACCAAAACAATGGCTGTCTTGTCCTGTTTTAAAACCGCTTCGATGATATGAAGATAAACTTCTGTCTTACCCGAACCTGTAATCCCTTCAATCAAGAAAGGTTTACTCGGTTTTCCAATTTGTTCAACAATATCAGTAACAGCTGACGCTTGCTGTGCATTTAAGGTTAAAAAAGAAGACGGTTTGACTTGGTCAAAATATGGCTCACTGCGATCAATTTGACGCTCATCAATACAAATTAAATTATTTGCCACAAAGTAAGCCACCACATCTCGAGAAAAGTCCTGATAAAGCATTGCAAGTTTAGCTTCCTTAGTATAGGTTAGCAGATAGTCTTTTAATAATTGACGCTTTTTGGCACGATTAGAGATGGGATGTGCCGCTAAGGCGTCTAAGTCGACGTGATAATATTTTTCGGTTTTTAGATTTTTCTTGTCTTTAGCTAAATAACTAACAGTAATATGCCCAACTTGTATAGCCTTAAGAGCTATTTTTTCCTTCTCGCGGTCTAAGGTAGAATATAAGACTGATGGTTTTCCTTCAAAAAGAAAGTCTCTATCAGCCTCTTCTAGACCTGGCTCTGGCCTTAGTTCTTTATCATAATTAGAGTTGAGAAGATTAGGAATCATTGCTTTTAAGAGCGTGATTTTATAAGAAAAAACTGTTTTTCGAAGCTGATCAGCAAGGGTCAATTGTTCTTGGTTTAGAACCGGTTCAGGATCTAAAACAGTCTGAATCATTTTAAGAGAGCTTGAATCTTCCTGACCAAAGCCAATAACAAACCCTTGCAACAAACGATTCCCCTTTCCAAAAGGAACATGCACACGAGACCCCAGCTGAACGAGGGAGACTAACTCTTTTGGAATACCATATGAAAAAGGCTTGTCCGTTTGCATCAAAGGAATATCCACAATCACATGAGCTACTTTTTCCATTTGCTTCTCCTTTCTGTCCCATTTGCCTAGGGAAATATGAAAAAATCTAAGATTTTATCAACCTTAGATTTTTTCTCCTTCTTCTTCTTTTTCTTTAGCAATTTGCTCTTTAATTTTACGCTCTTCTTCTTCTTTTGCCAAGCGTTCTGCTTCAATCTTTGCACGAACAGCTGCCCGTTTTGCTGAAGGATCTGGATGGATAACAACATTTCCTGACTCAATTTCTTCAAGGGCTTGAAGAGTTGATTTGACTGATTTAAAGCCTTGAGTCGGAGTTGCTCCTGCTTCTAATTCGTGGGCGCGTTTTGCTTGCAAAATCACAAGTGAGTATTTGGATGGAACTTTATCTAATAAAGTGTCAATGGAAGGTTTTAACATCATAACATTTGCTCTTTTCTATCGATCATCGAAAGTCTTTGTCGTTTTAATCATCTTGTCATAACGGCCAATAACGCGTTCAACACGGAAATGCTCCGTCTCAATAATGCGTTTCACACGCTCTGCCGCCAAAGGAACTTCATCGTTTACCACTGCGTAATCATATTCACGCATAAGGGCAATTTCTTCTTTAGCTCTTTCAATACGTTGCGCAATAACTTCTTGGCTATCTGTGCCACGTCCTACTAAACGATCTTCTAGTTCATCTAAATCTGGTGGGGTTAGGAAGATAAACACACCATCTGGCACTTTGGACTTCACTTGAAGAGCCCCTTGGACTTCAATTTCTAAAAAGACATCAATTCCCTTATCAAGAGTCTCATTAACATAAGTTAAAGGGGTGCCATAGTAATTGCCAACATATTCAGCATACTCTAGCATTTGACCATTTTTTATCAATTCTTCAAATTCTTCTCGTGTGCGGAAGAAATAATCAACCCCATCAACTTCACCTGGTCTTTGCGGACGAGTCGTCATTGAAACTGAATATTCAAATTTATGATCTGGCGTTGAAAAAATTTCTTGTCTCACCGTCCCTTTTCCCACACCTGATGGGCCAGAGAAGACGATTAACAAACCGCGTTCAGACATTATATTCTCCTTATTAATTGCTTTCTAATAGTTTATCAAAAAGGCTAGTCTTTTTCAAGAACATTTTCAAAGGCTAGTCATAAAGAAAAAGAGGATAATTCCTCTTTTTCTACTTGGCATAATCAACTGCTCGCATTTCACGAATAACAGTCACTTTAATGTTTCCTGGGTAATCTAAGTTGCTTTCAATCTTTTCTCTCACTTTGTGTGACAAAATAACAACTTGATCATCTGAGACTTTTTCAGGTTGCACCATGATACGGATTTCACGTCCTGCTTGAAGGGCAAAACTATTTTGAACCCCATCAAAGCTTGTTGCAATCTCTTCTAAGTCACGAAGACGCTTGATGTAATTCTCCATTGACTCATTACGAGCGCCTGGACGAGCCGAACTGAGGGCGTCTGCTGCAGCTACTAGCACAGCGATAACCGAATCTGGCTCCACATCTCCGTGGTGGCTAGCAATAGTGTTGACAACAACTGGATGTTCTTTGTATTTACGTGCAAATTCCATTCCAATTTCCACGTGACTACCTTCAACCTCACGGTCAATAGCTTTACCCATATCATGCAAGAAACCTGCACGACGGGCAAGGGCAACATTTTCCCCTAACTCACCAGCCAAAATACCAGCTAGTTTACCAACCTCAACAGAGTGACGTAGGACATTTTGACCAAACGAGGTACGGAATTGAAGACGTCCCATGATTTTGATCAAATCAGGATGAAGGTTTGGTGCCCCAATCTCATAGGCTGCAGCTTCACCGTACTCACGAATACGATTATCCATTTCAAGACGATTTTTCTCAACCAATTCTTCGATACGAGCTGGATGAATGCGACCATCTGCAATCAGAGATTCCAAGGTCATACGAGCAATCTCGCGACGAATAGGGTCGAATCCTGACAAGACAACCACCTCTGGCGTATCATCAATAATAACGTCAATACCAGTTAGACTTTCTAAGGTACGAATATTACGACCTTCACGTCCAATAATACGTCCCTTCATGTTATCATCTGGGAGGTGAACACTAGTGATGGTTTGTTCCGTCACATATTCACCAGCAAGACGTTGCATGGCTTGTGACAATAAATCTTTGGCTGTTTTGTCTGTTCTATCTTTGATGTCACGTTCGGCATCTCGAATACGAGTGGCAATCTCATGAGTCAGTTTATTTTCTGTCTCCATCAAAATCACTTCACGCGCTTCTGCAATTGTCATCGCAGCAACTTTTTCCAGTTCTGCTTTTTTCTCCTCTTCAAGTTTTTCCACTTGAAGTTGCCGCTCATCAATATGTTTAGATTTATCGGTCAGACTTTGTTCTTTACTATCCAGTACTTTTTCTTTACTTGATAGGTTTTCATCTTTACGGTCAAGAGTTAAGGAGCGCTCCGCTAAGCGTGTCTCTAGTTGCTTAAGCTCTTGTCTTTCAGATTTGAATTCCTGTTCAATCTCTTCACGATATTTTCTTGCCTCTTCTTTTGCTTCCAAAAGTAATTCTTTGCGATTTGCTTTACTTTCACGTTGAGCTGTTTTTTTGATGTGTTCAGCATCTACTTCTGCTTTTCCACGGATATCAACAGCATCTTGTTCAGCGTTTAAAAGAGTCAACTCTGCAGCTTCCTTCGCAGACTTGAGTCTAATCGAAATAAGTGCATAACCTAATATTAAACCAATGAGGGCAGAAACAATTAATAAAATAATATTAAACATGTTTGTACCTCAATATATTCTAGATTTCATTAATAGAAAGCCACCTCTTAGTTTATCATAAATTGAGCGTTTACACAATTGGTATTCTTTCTCACAAACCAAGCACTAGTTGCATTTTTAACTCTGTTATTTTGAAAATGACTGTAACAAATCATCCATAATAAATGATTCGACCTCGGAATAATTTTTTTTATGTAGACGGGTTAAAACCACTCTCCAAGAAATTGGCTGTTCCATAGGAATACATTTAATATCGTTTAACTGGTATAATTCTGTAATAGGTTTAGGACATATCGTTAAGATGTGATGGTTTATTTTCGTAGAGTTGAGCATAAAGTCCCAGGAAGAGGAAGTCAAAACAATATTAGGCCTAACTTGATGACGCTCACAGGCCTCCATCACTAAATGGTGGACCATAAAACTCGGATCGAACAAAGCCAGTTGTTCATTGGTTAAATCTTCCCAAGTGATGACTGTTTTAGACGCCAGATGATGTCGGGGTGATAAACACACCGCTAATTCTGATCGTTGAATTTCATAGGTTTCTACCATGTTATCAGGAATACCAGTTGGAGACAGTAAGACTGCAATATCAACATTTCCCACCAACAATTCATTTTTTAGTTGGTAGGCCCCTATTTCTTTGAGGTTAAATTGAATGCCAGGATTTTCTAAAATCAGTTTTGGCATTACTTCTGAAAAAACAACTGATAAAATAAGAGGGGGAATTCCGATATTAATAGTTCCCTTTAAACCTTTACTATGATCGTGTAATTTTAAAAACATATCATCATACATGTTTAAAATACGCTGAGCATCATTATAGTAGTTCTCACCCAAATAAGTAAGACCAATAATACGTCCCCTTTTGCGTTTAAATAGTTTAACATTTTCTCTTTTTTCAAAATCGTTAATCATCATACTCAGCGTTGGTTGAGAAACATATAGTAATTCTGCTGCTTGGCTGAGGTTAAAATGATTTTCAACAATGGCAATAAAATAACGAATTTGTTTAATATCCAAATAGGATTCTCCTTGTCTTATCAATTGCTTTTTCCGATATAATTACCTATATTATGACACAAGTAGATGTTAAATGCTATTGCCAACTCTATCAAAAAAATTTATATGCTTATAAAAATTCTATATTTTTATTTTTAGCGTTTTCTTGTTATCTTAGAAGTATAGAAAGCGCTTTCTAAAATTGAAAGGATGTTTATTTTATGAAAAACATAGTTATCGTTGAAGCTTTACGAACTCCTATCGGAGCTTTTGGAGGCTCCTTTAAAAGTGTCTCTGCTGTTGAACTTGGAACAACCGTACTGAAAAAAATCCTTGATAAAACGCAAGTAAAGCCTGAAATGGTTGATGAAGTCATCCTAGGAAACGTCCTTCATGCAGGCCTAGGACAAAATGTGGCAAGACAAGTTGCAGTCCACTCAGGAATTCCTGAAGATAAAACAGCTTTTACATTAGATATGGTTTGCGGTTCTGGACTTAAAGCAATCCAATTAGCTGCGCAAAGCATCATGCTTGGTGACGCTGATATCGTTATTGCTGGTGGTGTGGAAAACATGTCACAGGCAGCCTATGTATCAACTCAGCACCGTTTTGGACAGCGACTTGGTAATAGTCAATTGATTGATACTCTTGTTCATGATGGATTGACAGATGCTTTCAACAATTATCATATGGGTATCACTGCTGAAAACGTTGCTCAGAAATATGGCATCTCAAGAGAAGAGCAAGATCAATTTGCTTTAGAAAGCCAAGAAAAAGCTGCTAAGGCATTAGAAAATCATCGTTTTACTGACGAAATTGTCCCTGTCTCTGTGCCTCAACGACGCAAAGATCCTTTAATTGTTACGACGGATGAATACCCAAAAGTTGACACAAGCCTTGAAAAATTACAGCAATTACGTCCTGCTTTTCTCCCTAAAGAAGGAACCGTTACTGCTGGAAATGCCTCAGGAATAAATGATGGTGCAGCCTTATTGATGTTAATGACTGAAGAAAAAGCTCTTGAATTAGGGTTAACACCTTTAGTCACTATTGAAAGCTATGCTAGTGCAGGTGTTGCACCTGAACTGATGGGAACTGGACCAATTCCTGCCACTCAAAAAGCCCTTAAGAAAGCTGGATTAACAATTTCTGATTTGGACTTAGTGGAGTCCAATGAAGCATTTGCAGCACAGTCCTTGGCGGTTTTAAAAGATTTAAAATTAAACCCAGAAATCGTGAATGTGAATGGGGGAGCCATCGCTTTAGGTCATCCTATTGGTGCCAGTGGCGCTCGCATTCTAGTCACATTAATCCACGAAATGAAAAAACGCCAAGTGACCAGAGGACTAGCAACACTTTGCATTGGTGGAGGTCAAGGAACTGCTGTTATCGTGAAAAACAATACTTAGTCTCGTGAAAGTTGGTAAAAAAATGTGTAAAGAAATCACAATAAAAGAAGCGGTAGCTCACGTTAAAGACGGTGATACCATTATGGTTGGTGGCTTCATGACGAACGGCACACCAGAAAAATTAATTGATGCGCTTGTGGAAAAAGGTGTCAAAGACCTGACTTTAATCTGTAACGATGCCGGTTTTCCTGACAAAGGCGTGGGTAAAATGGTTGCCAATAAACAGTTTTCAACTATTATTGCTTCCCATATCGGTCTCAACCGTGAAGCGGGACGCCAAATGACTGATGGTGAAACAACTATTGACCTTGTTCCACAAGGGACACTTGCTGAGCGCATCCGCAGTGGCGGTTTTGGGCTAGGCGGTTTCTTAACACCTACTGGAATAGGAACCGAAGTTGCCAAAGGAAAAGAAGTTATTACTATTGATGGCAAAGAATACCTTCTTGAAACGCCTTTAAAAGCTGATGTGGCTCTTGTATTTGCTAACAAAGCAGATAAAAATGGTAATCTGCAATATGCTGGTTCTGAAAACAACTTTAACCATGTCATGGCAGCAAATGCGAAAACAACCATTGTTGAAGCAAGAGAAATCGTTGAGACTGGACAAATAGACCCAAACGTTGTCCACACTCCAGGCATTTTTGTCAATTATTTAGTGAAAGGATAAGACAATGGTCGTTACAGATACAATTCTTTCAAAAGAAGAAATTCAGACACGTATTGCAAAGCGTGTAGCTCAGGAACTTGAAAATAACACCCTTGTTAATTTGGGAATTGGCTTGCCGACCAAAGTGGCTAACTACATTCCCGAAGATGTCACCATCACCCTACAATCAGAAAATGGGTTTGTTGGGTTAACGGGGTTAACAGAAGATCATTTTGATCCTACAATCGTCAATGCAGGGGGACAACCTGTCGGAATCAATCCTGGAGGTGCCTTCTTTGATAGTTCAACATCATTTGGCATTATCCGAGGAGGACATGTTGCTGCTACTGTTTTAGGGGCCTTACAAGTCGACAAAGAAGCAAATATCGCTAACTACCTCATCCCTGGAAAAATGGTTCCTGGAATGGGAGGCGCTATGGACCTTTTGGTGGGTGCTAAAAAAGTCATTGTTGCAATGGAGCATACCAATAAGGGCAAAGCTAAAATTTTAGATAGCTGTTCCTTGCCTCTGACTGCAAAAGGGGTCGTTAACCTCATCATTACAGAAATGGGTGTCTTTGAATATCAGGAAGAAGGGTTATGTGCCCTTGAAATCCACCCTGACTACACTTTCGAAGAGGTTCAACGCGTGACGGAAGTAACTCTAATTGATAAAACAAACTAAAGACTAACCGAGAGAAAGACGAGGACATTATCATGACACATACTAAAGAAGTTGCATTTATCACTGGTGCTGCAAGCGGAATCGGAAAACAAATCGGGGAAACATTCTTAAAAGAAGGTAAAACGGTTGTCTTCTCAGATATTAATAAAGAAAAGCTAGATGAGGTAGTTGCAGAATACACCAATGAAGGTTACGATGCCTTTAGCGTTGTGTGCGATGTTACTAAAGAAGAAGCTATCAACTCTGCCATTGATACTGTTGTTGAAAAATATGGACGTCTTGATATTCTTGTTAACAATGCAGGCCTGCAACACGTTGCAATGATTGAAGACTTTCCAACTGAAAAATTTGAGTTTATGATTAAAATCATGTTAACAGCACCATTTATTGCTATTAAGCGTGCCTTCCCAACAATGAAAGCTCAAAAACATGGACGTATCATTAATATGGCATCCATTAATGGTGTCATCGGCTTTGCTGGAAAATCAGCTTATAATTCTGCGAAACATGGTCTAATTGGACTGACTAAGGTAACTGCCTTAGAAGCTGCTGATTCTGGAATCACTGTCAATGCTATCTGTCCTGGATACGTTGACACACCACTTGTTCGCGGACAATTTGAGGACCTTTCAAAAACAAGAAACATTCCACTAGAAAACGTTCTTGAAGAAGTGTTATACCCACTTGTACCACAAAAACGTCTCATTGACGTTCAAGAAATTGCGGACTACGTCTCATTCCTTGCTAGCGATAAAGCCAAAGGAGTTACTGGTCAAGCATGTGTTCTAGATGGTGGTTACACTGCCCAGTAATGTAAATTAACAAAATGACTAAATGGGACTAGATTCTGTACAATACATTTGGACTTATCAACTGAAGAGCCCAACCTCTGTGAGTGCGATCGATAACATCACACCTTTAGGCGAGTACAGGTCTAGCCCTATTTTCTTTAAGTTAATGTCAGCAAGGAGAAAAATCATTATGGAAATTATTGGTTCTCTAGGCGTCCTATTAGCCATTATAGCCATTATCTACTTCTCACTAAGAGAAATTAATATTTTAGTAGCTGCTCCTTTAGCAACTACTATTGTGATTATCTTTAATCAAATGAACCCCGTTGTTACCCTCCTAGGCAAAGCTCCTAACCAATATATGGGAGCCTTGTCTGGATATATTCTTAACTATTTTGCTGTTTTCCTATTAGGATCCATCTTGGCAAAATTAATGGAAGCTAGTGGCGCAACAACTGCAATTGCTAATTACATTTTAGAAAAAGTAGGACATGACAGTCCCTATAAAATCATGGTTGCGATCTTTGCTATCAGCTCTATTTTAACCTACGGAGGAATCAGCTTATTTGTAGTCATGTTTGCTGTGTTACCATTAGCACGTAGTCTTTTCAAAAAAATTGACCTCTCCTGGCACCTCATTCAATCTCCACTTTGGCTTGGAATTGCGACCTTTACGATGACAATCTTACCTGGAACACCCTCTATCCAAAATGTCATCCCCATCCAATACCTCAATACGTCTCTAACATCCGCTGCTATTCCCAGTGTCTTAGGAGCTATAAGTTGTGTTATCTTTGGTCTCTTTTATATGAAACACTGCCTCAATAAAAGCCTTGCAAAGGGTGAAACTTATGCCACCTATGCTTTAGATACTTCTGAGGTGATTGAAGAAAGAGAACTCCCTCAATTCTTACCAAGCATTGCCCCTCTTGCTTCTCTTATTGTCATTGCTTTAGCGGGAAGCATTTTGGGCAGCGAATTCGTGAAGAAAAACATTATCTACATTGCCCTACTTGTGGCTATTTTACTAGCCGTTGTCTTGTTTAAACGTTTCATTGCAGAACCTCTAAAAACAATTAACTTAGGAGCTGTAGCTTCCATCAGTCCCATTTTTGCTACTGGTTCTGCCGTTGCCTTTGGCTCTGTAGTGGTAACCTCTGTCGGTTTTAATGTTTTTTCAAAACTCATTTTAAACCTTCCAGGTAATCCTTTAATTAGTTTAACAGTTTTAACCTCTTCCATTACGGCTATCACTGGTTCTTCCTCGGGATCGTTAGGAATTGTTTTGCCAAACTTTGCTCAATTTTATTTGGATAAAGGGGTTGAGCCAGAAATGATTCATCGGGTATCTGCGATTGCGTCAAACATCTTTACAGTCGTTCCACAAAGTGGCGTCCTGCTCACTTTCTTAGCCTTAACAGGCTTGACTCATAAAACTGGTTTTAAAGAGACTTTTATATCTGTTGCCGGAAGCACTTCCATTGCTTTAGTCGTGATTATCCTTTCCAATATGATACTTCATTAAAGAAAGGCTTCCTACTTTCTTATCAAGAGCACTCCAGAGGGACCAGCCTAATAAAATAGTTTATCACTCACTAGGCTGAGACTGACTAGTGAGAAAAAGAATAGCCTACGCTAGTGCTTAACCTGTGGCCAATCTCCTCCACTTAGCTAAGCAAACGGCGTATAAAAACTACCAAAAAAGTCCAATGAAGGGCACTGCACCCCATTGGACTTTTTTTCGACGCTTCCATAACGTCTTATTTTTAAGAACTACTGATGACTTACCCAGACAATACATACTCTTTGAGTTTATTTAGTTTATCAAACTTCAACCAGTTTCATCCCTAGTCTTTTTATGTTATGATGAAAAGGTAACCATAAAGGAGATTGAAATGACAAAAGAAGTTATCGTCGAAAGTTTTGAACTAGACCACACTATTGTAAAGGCTCCCTATGTCCGCCTTATTTCTGAAGAATTCGGTCCAAAAGGTGATGTCATTACCAACTTTGACGTTCGCCTAGTGCAACCTAATTACAATTCCATTGAAACTGCCGGTCTGCATACTATTGAACACTTACTGGCCAAGCTAATTCGTCAGCGCATTGACGGCATGATTGACTGTTCACCCTTTGGATGCCGAACAGGCTTTCACCTGATTATGTGGGGGAAACATAGTTCAACCGATATTGCCCGCGTGATTAAGGCGAGCTTAGAAGAAATTGCAACTGGAATTACCTGGGAAGATGTTCCAGGAACAACCATTGAATCCTGTGGGAACTACAAAGACCATAGTCTTTTTGCTGCCAAGGAATGGGCTCAACTGATTTTAAGCCAAGGTATCTCAGATGATCCTTTTGAGCGTCACGTCATCTAACACCCGTGTCTTGCATAACAAGATAGCTTAGTGAATATCACAAAGACCAGCCACCTTTAAAAAGGTGACTGGTCTTTTTCGTATTATTGGTATTAGGAGATACTAGCTCTATTTTAATAGTCTAAAGCATCTGAGTGCCCTTTGGCATTTCCTACAAAATAACCGGTTTTGCAATTAATAGAGAAAAGATATGTCCCATCAGGCTTAAACATATTATAGTAACCATTGCCATTAATAATATTAACAGGCTCTAAAATATACTGATTGCCTGAGATGTACCCTCTTGCCTGTGAGGTAGCAACAATTTTCTCGAGAATCCCTGGATTAAAAGCCCAAGCAGGATTACCACTATCAGCAATAAGTGAATCGTTGTAAGGTACACGAGACAATTGTCTTTGAAGGCTTGCAGGGTTATAGGCCGTGATACCATAACCAGATGATGTAGCCGTTGCACTAGACGTCTGAGCTGCCGGTGCTTCTGTAGCCTGCTGTGCTTGAGCTGCTGCTTGGTCACTTGCCGCTTTCGCTGCTTCAGCCTTAGTTGCTAATTGTTGGCGACCTTCTGTAATACTTGCCTGTAAAGCAGCATCCAAGTTGGCATTTCCTGTTGTTAAAGTAGCACTTGATAAGTCATCAAAGTTAGCATCTGGCTTGACTTCGGCGGCAACCTTATTCCCATCTACAATAGCATCTGAAACAAATTTCCCATTGACAGCTGTAATCGCTGTGATTGCTTTTTTCAGCGCACCTACCTTTTCTTTTGCCTTATCATAATAACTAGAACCTTCTAGAGATTTCAGTGCTTTTTCTAACTCTGGTAAGTTTGTAAAAGCACTATTTTTTAGGTTGCTTTTTGTCGCATCCGTATAAAAGGCACTATATTTTTTCTCAAAAGCTTTGGCATCAGCCTTCAACTGCTGCGCTTTTTTAGAAGACGCTGTTTTTGAGGTCTGAGTTGTTAGACTACTTGCAGCATTGTTTGTCTTA
This sequence comes from Streptococcus sp. F2, assembly GCF_056500955.1. Taxonomy (NCBI): domain Bacteria; kingdom Bacillati; phylum Bacillota; class Bacilli; order Lactobacillales; family Streptococcaceae; genus Streptococcus; species Streptococcus sp. F2. The sequence goes on along the minus strand of NZ_JBWKAI010000008.1, from coordinate 47,192 downwards.
GTATTATCTTGTTTAAGATAATTCCAGCCAAATACAGTAGCAAGGATGGCTAAGAGCAATAAAAGTAAGGCGATTAACCATCCTCTTTTTTGCCTTGGGTTGCTAGCATCAGTATCAGTAAAGAATTGTTCTCTTACAGGTTGTTCTTGTGTTACCTGAGGTTCTGGAATCGTCTTTTCAACTGGATCCGTTACAGGAACCATTGCTTCGACCGGAACACCTGTTGTGACTGCAGCAGCCTCCACAGAAGCCAATTCATCAGGGACACCCTCGCTTGAAGGCTCTGATAAGTCGGTAGCAGCTGGCTCATTCTCTACAAGATCGTCATCAACAAGACCAGCTTTACTCAACTCTTCTCGTTGCTTTTTGATAAAGTTATCTAAACTAGCTGTATCAAGCTCTGTGTACTTAGCATCAAACTTTTGAGAAGAAACTTCGTCACGGTGTTGCTTAATATACTTATCTAAAATGCTATCATCCTCAGTAACACCTGCTTTTATCTCTGACTCTTTGCGTACCGCTTCACCAACTGTCATTGACTTGGCTTCATTGAGTCCCAATGTTTGCGATTCTTTTGTTACTTCGACTTCTTTGCTTTCTTCTGACACGCTTATTACCTCTCTATATCAGATGTCGCTTTACCCGTTCCCCGTAAAATTGATATAAATCAACTCTTAGGGTACCGTTATAAAGTTTACGCTTCTTGTCAGCCGTCTGGCCGTATTTTTTTTCAAACTGTTCATCACTAGTTAGGATAAATTTACTCCATGTTTTCAAAGGAGCAAATGTTTGTCCCATTTCATTATACAAGATGTCTACTGCTTTGTCATCAAGCAACCGTTCCCCATAAGGAGGATTTGAGATAATCACTCCGTTAACCTTGTCTGTGCGGAAATCTTGAAGACGCATTTGCTTAAAGGTAATCACATCGGACAAGCCTGCTTCCTCAGCGTTACTTTTAGCAATCTCAATCATACGACCATCAATATCAAAGCCAGAAATATCCAATTCAGCATCATAGCGAGCCTCTTGTTCAGCCTCATCACGAACCTTTTGGATGATTTCCTTGTCGACCCAACTCCACTCTTCAAAAGCAAAGGAACGGTTAAAACCAGGGGCAATGTTCATTCCTATCAAAGCAGCCTCGATGCAAAACGTTCCCGATCCACAAGTGGGATCAACCAGAGGTTTATCTGGAAACCAGTTAGATAATGCCAAAATAGCGGCTGCCATATTTTCCTTGATCGGTGCTCCACCTTTTTGAACGCGATAACCTCGTTTAAATAAGCTAGATCCTGTGGTATCAATCATAACAGTAGCTTGGTCTTTTAAAATAGACACCTCGATATTAACAGTTGATCCAACTTCCTGCAGTGGGACTCCTTCTGGCCTATGGAAGTACTTTTGTAATTTTTTAACAACGGCCTTTTTGGTAATCGCTTGAACACTTGGCTCATTGTGCAGCTTTGACTTGACACACTTGGCTTTTGAGATTGGAAACTTAGCTCCTAGAGGGACATAATTTTCCCAATCCAAGGCAAAGACACCTTGAAACAGTTCCTCAAAGGTTCTAGCAGGAAACTGGCCGACGATAATTTTAACGCGGTCTGCTGCCCGTAACCAAAGGTTCGTTTTAGCAATAGCTTCTAAATCACCTTCAAAATAAACTTTTCCGTTTTCGACCTGACAGTCAAAACCTAGTGCCCTTACTTCTTTGCCAATAACAGCTTCCAATCCTGCTGCAGCAGTTGCCACTAATTTAAACGTTTCTTTCATAGTTCTCTTTCTTTTAAATCAAATAAAAGCTAGCAAGTGCTAGCTTAACCTATTATGCAATTTTCTATAAGCCATGTTTTGTTCCAGAAATGACTAGGTCTCATCTCTTTCGATAATCATCTGTCTACTGTCTAATGACAGTCAGGATAGCTTGTTCGTTTCCAACTATCCCATGCCCCTACCAAAGTTTGGGTTGCTAGCTTGAGGGGTTTACCGCGTTCCATTTTTTACGTTTCCATAAAAACTTCGTCACTGTGGCACTTTCAGAAGTACTTTGGCATATCCAAGGACTTAGCCATTTTCTTCGCCGTAATGTATAAGCACATCCCTAGGCTTATTTGTTCGCCTAGCACAATCACTACTGGCATCACAGCCAGTGCTAGCATGGACTTTCCTCATAGTATTGAAATACTACGCGATTATCCAAAAATTGCACAGTTTTAATTACTCAATAATTTGTTTACCAAAAACTTCTTTTTCCAATCGACTAATGCGTTTTAGAATGTCAAAATTGGTAGCTGACTGTGTCACGCGTGTTGGTTGTGGCATGGTCTGCTGAGAAGTAGCCGCCACTGTGTTCCTAGCTTGAAATTTAGCTTTTTTCAAAGCTTCGTTCTCAGCTTTTAAAGCTTCAATCTGGGCACTAAAATTCTCATAATCTTTGATAACGTTGTCAAGAAATTCATCGACTTCCTTCTTATCGAACCCTCTCATACTAGTCTTAAACTCTTGCTCAAAAATGTCCTTTGGACTATAAATAATACCTGTCATTCTATGCTCTCCATACGGTCAATCTTTTTACTAAACTACGATTTAGTATCATTATTAATGATACAGAAAAATGGCTTAAAAAGCAAGTATTTAAATACCAATCCTTATTAAAAATGCATTACTATTCTTCTACAATCTCATTTAAGCGTTCAAAGGTCAGAAAGGATAAGTCATAATCTGGAAGCTGTTTCATTTTTGCAACCAAGTATTTAAGATTGGTTTCATGTTCTGTATCATAAAAAACATAGGCTCCTTCTGTATTTGCTAATAAAAATTGATGATAGGAGCTAAATTGTTGTGGATTTTCATAAGTTGGAAAGCTATATTTGACAAAATCTACCGCTTTAAATTGGCTTAATAGTTCCTGATTTTGTTCATTCCAGTTATTTCCATGGGTTTCAAAAGGAAATATAGTTGCCACTTGTAAAGGGTACTCTGTTTTCAGGTCGTTCACAACCTCCAATGCCCACTGTTCAAATCCTAAATTTCCTGTAAAAATGAACCAGTCCACTCCTTCTTCCAAGTAATTGATTAGGTCTTTGCGAATAGCTGTTTTTATCATCGAAATCCGCTGGTCTTTGGAACTAAAAATTCCCAGCTCAAAGCTTCGATAACCCGTTATCAGAATTGCAGTCATTCAGTGTTATCCTTTCAAAAAATATGTTATAATGAGAATGCTTAAATTTTTAGCATTAAGTAGATGATGTTAGGAGAACAATGGTCAACTACCCTCATAATCTTATTCGACAAAAAGCACCTTCCGTGCCAAAGCAATCAAAACAAAATAAGGTAGATTTTGCCAATCGAGGCATGTCTTTTGAAGCGGCTATCAACGCGACAAATGATTATTATTTGTCGCGGCAAATTGCTGTTATTCATAAAAAACCTACCCCCATCCAAATTGTCAAAGTGGATTACCCTAAGCGCAGTCGTGCGAAAATCATTGAAGCGTACTTTAGACAAGCTTCAACGACAGATTATTCTGGGGTTTACAAGGGGCATTATATTGATTTTGAGGCCAAGGAAACCAGACAAAAAACAGCCATGCCTATGAAAAATTTTCATCTCCATCAGATTGAGCACATGGCAGCTGTTGTGGAACAAAATGGAATTTGCTTTGTCTTACTTCACTTTTCAACACTGAAAGAAACCTACTATCTGCCTGCTCGGGCTCTTATTGCTTTTTATCAGATTGATAAGGGGAACAAATCAATGCCCCTCGATTATATCAGAAAACATGGCTTTAAGATAGTTATTGGAGCCTTTCCACAAGTCCCTTATCTAGACATAATAGAACAAAATTTTTTAGGCGGTGATTACAATTAAAAATCCAAAAATCCTTAAATGGCTAAAATATGTACTCGGTGCTGTCCTTAGCCTTATCATTCTTGTTATTATTATTGGTGGTCTTTTATTTGCCTTCTATATTAGTAGCGCTCCCAAACTATCAGAAGCTGAGTTGAAATCAACCAACTCTAGTTTGGTCTATGATGGCAATAACAATCTGATCGCTGATTTAGGCTCTGAAAAACGCGAAAATGTGACGGCTGATAGTATTCCAATCAACTTGGTCAATGCTATCACTTCAATTGAGGACAAACGTTTCTTCAATCACCGCGGAGTTGACCTTTATCGTATTTTTGGTGCTGCTTTCCATAATTTAACCAGTAAAACTACACAAGGTGGATCAACTCTGGACCAGCAATTGATTAAATTAGCTTATTTCTCAACCAATGAGTCAGATCAAACCTTAAAACGTAAGGCCCAAGAAGTTTGGCTTGCCCTTCAAATGGAGCGTAAATACACCAAACAAGAAATCTTGACGTTCTATATTAATAAGGTTTATATGGGAAATGGGAACTATGGTATGTTAACTGCTGCGAAGTCCTACTATGGTAAAGATCTCAAAGATCTATCGTATGCTCAGTTGGCCTTATTGGCTGGTATTCCACAAGCTCCAAGTCAATATGACCCTTATACACAGCCTGAAGCAGCTCAAAACCGTCGTAATGTCGTGCTACAACAGATGTACATGGAAAAAAACATTACGAAAGCTGAGTACGAAGCCGCTCTTGCCACTCCTGTAGCTGACGGTCTTCAACCCCTTCAACAACGCTCGACCTATCCAAAATACATGGATAATTACTTGAAACAAGTCATCGGCGAGGTTAAGAAGGAAACCAATAAAGATATTTTTACCTCTGGACTAAAAGTTTATACTAATATTATTCCAGAAGCGCAACAAACCCTCTACAATATCTATAATTCCGAAGACTACGTTTATTATCCAGATAAGGATTTCCAAGTGGCTTCAACGATTGTCGATGTGACCAATGGCCATGTGATTGCCCAATTAGGTGGTCGTAACCAAGACGAAAATGTTTCTTTTGGAACCAACCAGGCTGTCTTAACAGACCGCGACTGGGGTTCTACCATGAAACCCATAACCGATTACGCTCCCGCTATTGAATCCGGTGCCTATAATTCAACGGCCCAATCTACGAACGACTCTGTTTACTACTGGCCTGGCACAACAACTCAGTTATACAACTGGGATCGCAAATACAACGGCTGGATGACTATCCAATCCGCCTTAATGCTCTCACGTAACGTCCCAGCGGTTAAAGCCCTTGATGCAGCTGGCCTTGACTATGCTCGTTCTTTCCTAAGCGGACTTGGTATTAACTATCCTGAAATGCATTATTCAAATGCGATTTCAAGTAATAATAGCAGTTCAGAAGCTAAATATGGAGCAAGCAGTGAAAAGATGGCTGCTGCTTACGCTGCCTTTGCAAATGGTGGTATTTATTATAAACCACAATATGTCAATAAGATTGAATTTAGCGACGGAACAAGTAAAGTCTTTGAAGAAAAAGGCAAACGTGCAATGAAAGAAACAACTGCCTATATGATGACAGACATGCTGAAAACCGTTCTTACTTACGGTACCGGTACTGCTGCTGCCATCCCTGGAGTTGCTCAAGCTGGTAAAACAGGTACCTCTAACTATACCGATGAGGAACTTGCTAAAATTGGTGAAAAATACGGTCTTTATCCAGACTATGTCGGTACCATGGCACCAGATGAAAACTTCGTTGGCTACACTAACCAATACGCTATGGCCGTCTGGACTGGTTACAAGAACCGTCTTACTCCAGTTTACGGGTATGGGTTAGAAATTGCTGCAGATGTTTACCGCAACATGATGACATACTTGACAAATGGTTATAGTGAAGACTGGACCATGCCAAGTGGACTCTATCGTAGTGGAGGATTCCTCTACTTAAGTGGTACTTATGCAAGCAACAATGATTACACTAATTCAGTGTACAATAACCTCTATGGTAACAACACGTCAACATCTTCAAGCCAGTCCTCTTCAGATAACTCAACTGATGCAACTGATGCCAACACTTCAACAAATACAGAAAATGGAGCTGAGCATTCCGCTAACGAAGATAAAAAAACAAACCATTAACCTCAAAAACCTTTCGGCTACTAGACCGAAAGGTTTTTTTACTGTATTACGCTAAGGCTCCCATTGGGTCCCATGGTGCTAGAACTTTTGCTTCGGCTTCATAGGCCGCTAATTCCTCTGCACTTAGGAACTCTTTGCGAACAACGATTTGATAGGTATAGTTGTCCATCCAAGCATCGGAAGCGACAAAGTAACCTTTGTCTCCAACTTTATCTCCCCACGAATTTTCAACTTTCCATTTTAATGGTTTTCCAGTCTCATCTAAATCTACACCTGTTAAAACCATCGCATGTGTCATCAAACTTTCACTGTAATCTAAACGCCCTGCCTTATCTTGGCTTAAGGTGATGTCCATACTAGCTTCAAAATCATAGGTATTTGTTGCTAAAATCCCCTTTTGACGATCTGAAACTTGACCCACATCAGAGCCAAACCAAACAGACTCTCCTGCTTGTAGCTGTTTGATAGCAAGCTCTTTAAAGCGTTCCATCTCTACATTGAGGTAGCGAACCTCACGGCTTCCTACCACATTGCCTAGCATATCAACGGTATAAGATTTGCCATAAGGTTTATCGGCAGTTGGGGCATTGATGACAGATACATAATCAGATAACTTTAAGCCAACAAATTTATCGTAAAAAGCTTGAGGGGTCAATGCTTTTTCAAGATGATACTCATCATCCTTGTCACGGTAAGCAAAGTCAAATTGACGCGGTGGCAAGCCCAAGGTCATGGCTAAAAAGTTAAAAATCTCTTGAAGAAGCTCTGCTTTTCGATCCTCAACTTGTTGGGTATTAGCACCTGAAGCAATCAAATCACGAAGAATTTGAGCATCTTGTCGCAACAGTTTGTTCAAATATTGGTTTAGCTCACGACTGTTGCTTGAAGCAATAGACTCTGGGTAAACGGATTTTGGCACAACTCCATATTTTTCAAATAAGGATACCACCATATCCCACTGTCCTCCGTCTTGTTGAGGAACATCTAAAAGAAATGCCACCTTTCGACTAGTCAAGTCTTGATCAGCTGTTGCAATAACCTGCTCCATAAACCAGTTAGCTTTTTCATACTTATCCCAAAAGAAGGTATGTGCTTGTGAGAGTTCGAAGTTTTCTAATTTAAACTCTGTGATTAATTTGTGTCGGAAGGTGTTCAAAGCGGCAAACATCCAGCAACGACCTGATGCTTTTTGGTTAGACACCTTGTCTTTGGTTAAATCAATAGAGAAGACAAAGTCATTGTCCACTTCACTTTGACGTGTTTCCAATGATTTCAACAAGCCATTGTGGGTAACAGCATTTTCAATAGCTGAAAATTTGGCACTGGCTTCGTAATTAGCAAATAGTTGTTCTGTAAATGTCTCTGTTAATGCTGACATTCGTGTCCTCCTAAAATCATAAGATTAAACCCAGTTGAAAGAAAATTAGCAATCGGGGGCAACCTAGCTAATTTCAATCTAAAGGATTACTTCTATTATAGACCTTATATGATTTTGTTCAAGAAAAAAGTTAGGCTAACCTAACTTTTTTGTGTTTTTTTAAAGAACCTTCTTTTTGGATCATTTCCAAAAGTCATCAAAGATGGTAATTGGCAGGTGGCGCTTGTGTTGCCCTTTATGCCACCATTTTTCAATAGTTGCTTGAGCTGCTTCGGAAATCAGCTTCCCTTCCAAATAGTCGTCGATTTCTTGATAGGTAACTCCGAGGGCAACCTCGTCAGCCAAGCCTGGTTTTTGATCTTCTAAATCAGCTGTTGGAACTTTTTCATACAAAGCAGAATCCGCTCCTAAAACCTGTAAGAGTGCCTTCCCTTGACGTTTGTTAAGCCTAAAGAGAGGAAGAATATCTGCTCCACCATCACCAAATTTAGTAAAGAAACCAGTAATGTTCTCTGCCGCATGATCCGTTCCAATAACAGCACCAGCCATTTGGCCAGCAATGGCATATTGACTGATCATCCGCTGACGTGCTTTGATATTACCTTTATTAAAATCAGAAATCTCAATGCCTGCTGCTTGTAGAGCCTCTACTTGACCATCAACAGCTGCCTTAATATTAATAGTCAGTGTTTGGTCTGGCATGATAAAAGCCAAGGCTTTTTGCGCATCTGCTTCATCAGCCTGAACCCCATAAGGCAAACGAACAGCTATAAATTGGTAAGCTTGATCACCTGTTTCCTCCCGTAACTCTGCAATGGCCATCTGGGCTAGCTTTCCTGCGAGGGTAGAATCCTGACCACCAGAAATGCCTAAGACATAAGTTTTCAAAAATGAGTGCTTACGCAGATAAGCTTTTAAAAAATCAACAGTTTTTCGAATTTCTTCTTTCGGATCAATGCTAGCCTTGACGCCTAATTGTCGAATTATTTCTTCTTGTAAGGTCATGTCATTCACTCTTTCCATAAGCATCTTTGCGAATTTTATCAATTAAGGCCATCTTGTTTTGCCACACATCAAGGGCTAAGTCTACTGGGTAGTCTTGAGGATTTAAGACACGCTTGTATTCATCCCAAAGTTTGTCAAATTCTTTTTTAGCATAGGTCTTAATTTCTGATAAGGTTGGTAACTGGTATACCAATTTACCTTTCACAAAAATATCAACCAGAAGAGGAACCGCATCAAATTCTTTAACGGTTTTCTTAATATAGGTATAGGTCGGATGGAACATCTCAATCTCAGTTAATTCATTGACATTAATATCAGTAAACGTGATATAGTCGCCTTCTGATTTGCCTTTTTCACGACTGGTGATGCGCCAAACTTGTTTTTTACCTGGTGTGGATACTTTTTCTGCATTATTTGATAATTTGATCGTATCACGCATGCTACCATCTTCTTGCTCAATAGAGACAATCTTATAAACAGCGCCTAAGGCAGGCTGATCATAGGCTGTGATTAATTTGGTCCCAACACCCCAAACATCAATCTTAGCCTTTTGCATTTTTAAGTTAAGGATGGTATTTTCATCGAGGTCATTGGAAGCATAAATCTTAGCCTGAGTAAAACCGGCATCGTCTAACTGCTGACGAACTTTTTTCGAGAGGTAAGCCAAGTCCCCAGAATCCAAACGAACTCCTAGGAAATTGATTTTATCTCCCATCTCTTTGGCTACTCGAATAGCTGTTGGGACTCCCACTTTAAGCGTGTCATAGGTATCAACAAGAAACACACAATCTTTGTGGGTCTTAGCATAAGCCATGAAAGCATCATAATCATTACCATAGGCTTGCACTAAAGCATGAGCATGCGTACCTGAAACAGGGATACCAAAGCGTTTACCTGCCCTCACGTTACTTGTTGCATCTGCTCCGCCAATCATCGCTGCGCGCGTTCCCCAAATCGCAGCATCTAGTTCCTGTGCACGACGGGTGCCAAATTCCAAAAGGGGCTCATCCTCAATCACAGAACGAATACGAGCAGCCTTTGTAGCAATCAAGGTCTGGAAGTTAACAATGTTTAAAAGAGCTGTTTCGACCAACTGACACTGACCTAGAGGGCCTTCTACTTGCACAATCGGCTCATTAGCAAAAACCAAATCTCCTTCTTTAGCTGAACGGATGGTCAATTCTAATCGTAACTCTTTAAGGTAGGTCAAAAAGTTTTCCGGATAACCAAGTTCTTCAAGGTAAGCTAAATCTGTTTCTGAAAATTGAAATTGCTCTAGGTACTCCACCATGCGCTGTAAACCGGCAAAAACAGCATAACCATTGTTGAAAGGTTCCTTGCGGAAATAGACTTCAAACACCGCATGACGATTATGAATGCCCTGCTCAAAATAAACTTGCATCATATTAATCTGATATAAATCAGTATGGAGTGTTAAACTATCATCTTTATACATAAAGGGGACTCCTTTGAATTATTGTTACTATTATAACATATTTTAAAAAAGGCTCTTGGACTAGGGTTTAGAAATATCTTGAGTTATCGTTAAAGTAAAAAAGAACTGATCCATCATGACACTCTCAAATAAGGAAGAGTTAATGGACTCAGTTCTATATCGCTAACTATTATTTAAATTTGACATTGCTATAAATCCCAAAAACAATAATCCAAATCGTTGCTCCAATGGCACCAATATAGGTGGATTCTTGTAAGAAAAGAGAGATAAAGACAAAGGCAAAGAAAGCAAGGGTCAAAGGCGTTGTCAACTTATATTTTGGCATCAAATAACCATCTGCCATAAAGTCCTTAGATTGACGGTACTTCCAGTGAGCAATCATGGTTAAGGCGTAGATAGCAATGTATACACCTGACGAAGATGCCGTAATGAGTGAGAACGCATCTGCAACTCCTGGTAGGATATTAATCAAAGCTGAGATACCAACCACAACCGCTGAAGCAATAATGGCACGACTTGGCACCCCTTGTCGAGATAAAGTGTCAATCTTTAAGCGATTGGTCAAGGCATTTGGAGTCTCATTAGCAATTTGATAGAGATGACGACCGGTTGAATAAAGGGTTGAGTTAAGCGCTGACGCTGCTGACGTTAAGACCACAAAGTTAATCAAGGCTGCTGCCCATTTAATACCAATCAATTTGAACACCATCACAAAAGGAGATTCATCAACTGGTAACTGATGCCATGACACAATTGCCATAATAGAGACCAAGGCTCCCACATAAAAGATCACAATGCGGGTTGGAATTTCTTGAATAGCCTTTGGTAGAACTTTTCTTGGGTTAGCCGTTTCAGAAGTGGTAATCCCCACAAATTCGATAGCTTGATAAGCAAAGAAAACCATTTGGAAGGCCATAAAGAACTTCAGCTTTCCATTCGGAAACATGGAAAAATGATCAAAAATATTGGAAAGGCTAGCATGGCCTGTATGGGTTTCAAAACCCGTTAAAACCATGAAAATAGCTGTTGCAATCAAAGCCAAAATAGCTACAATCTTAATCATGGCAAACCAAAATTCAGTTTCCCCAAAGACGCGCACAGCAATTAAGTTGATCGAGCTAAGTAAGACTAAGAAAACCAACTGAATCAACCAGGCTGGCCAGTTTGGAAACCAAAATTGCACATAGGAACCAACAGCGGTGATTTCTGCCATGCCTATAAAAATTAAGGAAATCCAATAAGATAGACCTGAAAAATAACCCCATCCCGGACCAATATATTTGGTGATAAAATTGATAAAGGTGTGTTGATCTGGATCATAATAAAGCATTTCGCCGATGGCACGCATCATCATGAACATGAAGGCACCTGTAATCATATAAACGAAAATGATAGACGGCCCTGTCAAGGCAATAGAGCGGCCTGCTCCTAAAAAGAGACCTGTTCCAATCGTTCCTGCAATCGCAATTAGTTGAACATGACGATTTTCTAAGCCCCTTACCATTCCATTTTCTAGTTCGTTATTGTCTTTCTGATCTTTTGTAGACATCATAAACTCCATTCACTAAAATACTACTTATTATATCCTTTTTTCAGAAAATTTTCAACATTTATCTAAGGGAGAATTGAGCAAAACTGAGGGCTCTACCAGCGGGGTTTAGCCAACAGACCAATTAAAAAGAGTGGGCAACTGCTCCACTCCTTCTAGCCTTATGACGGCATATTCTCAATGTAATGATAAACTCCTTGACCAGCAATTGCACCATCTCCAACAGCTGTTGTGATCTGACGAAGGTCTTTTTGACGAACATCTCCAATCGCAAAAATACCAGGAATACTTGTCCTCATATGATCATCTGTGACAATCCAACCTTCTGAATCGGTAATCCCTAGTTCACTTACCATACCTGTCACAGGAATCATACCAACATAGATAAAGACACCTCCAAAAGCATGGTCAGTGACTTGGCCTGTTTTCACATTTTCGATTAGGACATTGGAAACTTTAATATCATTGCCTTGAATTTCTTTGACAACAGAATCCCAGATAAAGTCAATCTTCTCATTAGCGAAGGCACGGTCCTGCAAGATTTTCTGAGCTCTTAGTTGGTCACGGCGGTGAACAATGGTTACCTTTTTAGCAAACTGGGTAAGATAGATAGCTTCTTCTACAGCTGAGTCTCCTCCCCCTACTACAAGTAAATCTTGATTTCTAAAGAAAGCGCCGTCACAAACCGCACAGTAAGAAACACCTCGACTGGTATAATCTTCTTCTCCTGGAACACCTAAGACACGGTATTTGGCCCCTGTTGCAATAATGATGGTTTTGGCTTCATAGCTGTCATCTTCAGTTGATACGCGCTTGTAAGAGCCAAAATCCTCTACTTTTTGAACAATACCATAAATATTTTCAACCTTAAATTTTTCCAAAGGTTCATACATCTTCATCGATAATTCTGGTCCTGAAATATGATCATACCCTGGATAATTCTCGATTTCAGAAGTATTGTTCATTTGACCACCTGGGGCACCTTGTTCAATAATGCCCACACGTAAATTACTTCTTGCTGCATATAAAGTAGCAGTCATGCCTGCTGGTCCTGAACCTATAATTAATGTATCATACATGCTCTAACTCCTTTGAATAATTCTGTCAACATTGTAGCAATCTCAATTCTTTATTGCAATGATTATGATTTCAAGACAACCAAAATACTCATAAAAGCAAACGATAAAATTGGGATGGTTAAAATAGCAATCATTAACATCTCATATAAAAATGACTGTCTTTCAGCCAAACTCTTATCCTTCTTGGTTTTTGCTCGCCATAGCGTCCATAGTAAACACACAGATACCATGGTTAAGCTTGATAAGATGAGTCCTTTAAGATAAAGGCTAAAAATTTCTACTAACATATTTCCACCTGGTCATTCTTACTTTTCCACAAACTTTTCCATAACATCAGATAAGAAAAGCCCAGGAATACCTAGACCTTTTTATTATAACAAAAGAATAGCATTAAATGTATGTTTTTGAATAGCTTGCGAAAAATTCTTTGGTTCGTTCTTTTTGAGGATGTCTAAAGACTTCTTCAGGCGTTCCTTGTTCCAAAATTTTACCTTGATCTAAAAAGAGAACTCTATCAGCCACTTGGTAAACAAAATTCATGTCGTGACTAACCAAAACCATGGTCTGCCCAGATTTAGCAGCATCTGCAATCGATTTTTCGACTTCACCCACTAGCTCAGGATCTAGAGCTGAAGTCGGTTCATCTAAGAGCAAGACATCCGGTTTCATAGCGAGGGCTCTAGCTAATGCCACCCTCTGTTTTTGCCCACCGGATAAGTGACGAGGGTAATGATTTTCGCGATCTGCTAAACCAACCTTAGCCAATTCTGCTCGTGCCAGTTTAGTCGCTTCTTGGTCAGACAGTTTTTTGACCACCTTAAGACCTTCTTTGACATTCTCCAGTGCTGTACGACGTTCAAACAGGTTAAATTGTTGAAAAACCATGGCAAGTTTTCGGCGTAACATTAAAACTTGCTCTGTGGTGATGGTCTCAAAATCAACTGTAAAGTCATCAATGCTAATAGATCCCGAATCTGGTTTTTCAAGATAGTTCATGCTACGAAGGAAGGTCGATTTCCCTGCTCCTGAAGCACCTACTAAAGCAATCACTTGACCTTTTTCAATATCAAGATCCAGACTATCCAAGACTTTCTGACCGGAGAAAACCTTGCTCAAATTTCTAATCTTAATCATCAACGCAATTCTCCTAACCTTTCATTACTAGCTTGTTCTGGTGCTTTTATGGCCATCCTATTTTCAATCAAGCGACCTACTTGCTCAATTAAAATACTGATAGACCAATAGACAAGCGCAACAGAGATATAACGTTCAAAATAACGGTAATCTGAACCACCCAAAATTTGTGCTTGGGCAAACATTTCGACAATACCTGCATTAAAGGCAAGCGATGTCCCTTTTGTTAAGCCTATCAAACCATTAATCAAGGTTGGAATAGCCACAACAGCTGCATTGGGAATGATGACACGACGATAAACCTGAACAGAGGTCATGCCTAAACTTTTAGCAGCTTCAATCTCTCCTGTGTCAACAGATAAGATAGCTGCACGAATAGTCTCACTCGCATAGGCTGCTTCATTAAAAGCAAAGGCTGTAATGGCAAAGACGGAAGCTGGAATGGCATTAATATTCCAATCAAAGCCATACTTTTGGTTGAGAAACTTGAGAAAAAGAGGAATACCATAATAAGTCAACATTAGTTGAACGAGAATAGGCGTGCCTCGCAAGAAACTCACAAAAACGGCTTGAATAGGATATAAGATTTTGACTTTATTAATTTTAACAATAGCAAAAATCAAAGCCAAAATTAAGCCGAAAACAGCACCTGCCAGTGTCAAACCAAGGGTAATTGGAAGGCGTTGGATAATATTTGGAATGGCATCAAAAACAGCATGCCAACTAAAAAGTTTCCCATGTGGAATAGGTGAGATGAGTTGATCATACCAAGCCCAACCACTGGTTAAAAACACTGATGTCATGGATTTCCCCTTTATACTTCTTGTCTTAATATTCTAACACTCTTACACCCACATGTAAAATAGTAAATCTATATTATAGCAATAAGCAAAACTTATCACGACAGCTTTTTTGTCGGTCTCTAAAGCCAGATGTGTCAAATCGTTCACTTCCTAGGAAGCTCCGAAACAAAGTCTCCTCCAAAAAAGTTCTGACTGTAAGTTTTTAATTGACCTGACTCTTGTAACTTGGTTAATCCTTTATTAACAAATCTTTGCAGTTCTTTCCCTTTTTTATCCTTAGCAAACACATAATATTCTAGACCATCTTGATGGTTGGCTACTTTTTCGGTGAGGCGATTCACTTTTAAGGAAAATCCCTGCTCTTTAATAGCCGTCTCTAAAGAGATAGCATCATAAAAAAGAAAATCTAGCTGACCTTGTTCAACTTGCTGCAAGCGTTGGGTAAGAGGAACTTCTCCTGAAGCGTAACCAAGCTTAATAGATTTCTGATTGGGATGAGTTTGATTCCATCTTTCTAAAACCTGCATGTAGTTGGTCCCTGCCATGCCTTGTGTTTTTTCTCCTGAAAGTTCCTCAAAACGGCGGTAAGCTCGTAATGGTTTGCTTGCTATAGCATAATGAGATTGTGAAATAGGCTTTGAAAAAAGGTACTTTGCTGCTCTTTCCTTACTATAACCAAAATCGTTAGCACCAATATGGTATCGTCCAGAATCAATCCCGGATAAAATTGAAGGAAAAGAAACTGTCTTAATTGTGAGACGATAGGTTTTGGAACCTTTAAAAATTTGTTTCAACACTTCAATATCATAGCCAGTATGTCGCTCTCCTTCTTTATAGGTAAATGGTTTAGTAGCTGCATCTGTGGCCACGATAACCTCTTCTTTTTGAGAAGCACTGACCTGAGAAATTATAGCTAATTGAGTCAAGACAAGACCTATTAAGACGATTCTCGTCACTTTATTGATATACCGATTCATAATGTACCTCTAGTCTGTAATCTTCTCACAAGTCTAACAAAAATGAAAGGCTTTGCCTAATACCATTTAACTATCAAACTGATCAAAATATTAATCATATCCTCATTTAGGAGAGGTTTAAGCCTTTAGCATAAGACATATGAATACAAAAAAACAGAGCCTCCATCATATTGCTGGAGGCACCTGACTTTTACTCTTAAAAACTTTGTTTTTTAGCCTTACGCTCGGCACGGCCTTTGGCACGGTTTTCAGCGCGGCGTTCTTTGCGACGTTTTTCATCAACCGCCCACTGAATTTTTTTCTTATAACCTGGTTTGACTTTTTTCTTTTTCTTCTTCACCAAACCAATCATTTCCGTGTCTAATTTTTGGTAAGATTTCTCACGGTTTTGACGACGATCTCGGTCATAGGTATCTTGAAATTCTCCATTTTTGAGCATCTTCGGTGTAAAGACAATTCCCATTTTTTCCAACTCTTTGATATCTGAGTCATCACTTGGTTGATAAAGGGTAATAGCAGTTCCTGCCATACCATTTCGACCTGTCCGGCCTACACGATGGACAAAGAAAGATAAATCTTGTGGAATAGCATCATTGATGACATGGCTGACCCCTTCAATGTCAATTCCGCGCGCTGCCAAGTCAGTAGCAACAATGTATTCAAAGTCCAACTTTTTAACTTGGTTCATGATACGCTTACGTTCTCTTGGAGGAATGCCACCATGAATCTTGGCTACCTTCAAACCATTGGCTACTAAAAAGGCATGCAAGTCATCTGCGCGCTCTTTAGTATTGACAAAAAGCATTGCCATATAGGGCTGCATCGTTTTAAGAATCTCTAAAATTTGCCCATTTTTATCCCTGCCTTTTGTCGACACAAGCCAGTTATCAATCGTATCAGCAATAACTGTCTCTATTTTGATTTGTTCAATAACAGGATTGGTCAAGTATTTTTTCAAAAAGGGCTGTAATTTCTGTGGGATGGTTGCTGAGAACACCAAAATCTGAACAGACTTTGGAAGAGAGGCTGCAATCTTATCAACCGTATCCAAAAAGCCCATGTCCATGGTCATGTCAGCCTCATCCACAACGAAAGTCGTGGCCTTATGAATCGCTAAGTCACCAGATTTAACCAAATCATAAATACGACCCGGAGTTCCAATGACAATGTGTGGCTGGCTGCTTTTTAACTTTTCAATTTGGCGTAATTTATCCGTACCTCCCACATAGTTAGCCAAACGGATATCTTTGGGAGAATGCTTAGCAATTTGTTTACAGGCATCAAAAATTTGAGTAGCTAATTCACGGCTAGGAGCTGTAATAACAACTTGCACTTCTGCTTTAGCTTCATCAAGTTTTTCAAAAATGGGCAACAAAAAGGTGTGGGTTTTCCCTGAACCTGTTTTTGATTCCCCAACTAAGTCACGGCCGGAGTTTACAATAGGAATCAAGCGTTGCTGGACCTCTGTTGGATTGACAAAGCCAATTTCCTCCAGTGCTTGCTGGATGTATTGCTTAAAATGATAATCTTTAAATGACATGTTTTACCTCGTTTTCTTCCATATTATATCATTAATGTTAGAGACAAGCAAAAGGAGTGGGACAACACTCACAAAATCAGCCTTTGTGGGTCATCTCCACTCTCTCATTGATTACATTAATCAGAATGCTTTTAACTTTTCTTGGTAGTCCCCTTAGAAGACATATAAGATAGCCAAGACCAGTAAACTTGCTAGGCTCCCTACTCCCCATAGAAAAGCATCTACCTGCCACTCTGACCATGTCTTGTCTTTTCCAGATAGACCACCTAATTCTAAATGGTGGTGGAAAGGCGTCATCCTAAAGATACGACGACCTTCTCCGTATTTTTTCTTAGTATACTTAAAGTAGGATACTTGTAACATCACAGAACTTGTTTCAAGAACGTAGACAATTCCGATAATGAGTAAGGTCCATTCTTGACGTAGGGCAATGGAAATAGCTGCCAACATAGCTCCCAAGGCCAAACTCCCCACATCCCCCATAAATACTTTGGCAGGCTTGTGGTTAAAGAGGAAGAAGCCAAGTAAAGCACCAATCATGGTTCCAATCAATAACAAGACATCAAATTGCCCCTGAACGTAGGCAATAACGCCGTAAGTGAATAAACTAATCACCACTGAGATGGAAGCTAAACCATCGATACCGTCTGTCAAATTAACAGCATTTGAGAAACCAACTACCCAGAATAGAACAAAGAATAGGTAAAAAATTCCCAGCGGCAGCTGATAACCAAACACATTGATCGAAGAAATGCCACTTGGACTAACATGTAAAAAATAGAAAATCAATCCTCCAACCAACTGCAAAGCTAACTTTTGTTTGGCAGTTAACCCTTCGTTGATTTGTTTAAAGATTTTTAAAAAGTCATCCAAAAAACCAATGATGCCGTAAATGAGAACCACAGACAGAATCCCTGAGATTAATCCTAGACTTTGGCCATCGTGGAAAGAGAAGAAACCAATCAGAAAGGAGATGCTGGTGGCAACTAGAAGAAAAACAGTTCCTCCCATTGTAGGTGTTCCAGCCTTAGCTAAGTGCTGCTTGACGTCTTCATGCATCTGTTGCCCACCAATTTTTTTTAGCTGGTAGAACTTGATAAAATGAGGCATTGCAAAAGCAGTTAACATAAGGGCTATGATTCCTGCGATAAGGGTTAAAAACATGTTAGTCTCCTAAAGTAATGGTAATTTTTTTGATTTTTTTCAAAGATTTGCCAACATCTAGACTCTGTTTAGTAACGCGTCCATAATCTGATCCTTTAAAGGTTACATCAATTCCCGTCCATTTGGAAAATGTTTTGACATTGGACTTGGTCCATCCATACATATCTGGCAACTCAGTAAAATGGTCAGATAGGATAAGAATCTGTTGGTTTTCCGACAAGCCTTTGCCTGCTTTTTGTGAGATTTTCTTAATCTTACTACCAGTGCCAAGAACAACAGGTTGAACGAGATTGCGGCGTAATTCGCTAGAAGTTTCACCAGGATTTTTACCAATAAAATCTGGCAATTGATAGGTTGTCTTATGTGCATCATCTGCTGCAACAGGTCCTGTCAACGTATCTTGCATTAAGTAAGCTTCTTCTAAAACAGGATTAACCACATCCTGCCAAAAAAGTGGGCCAAAATGCTCTGGCTGTGTCATGGTAACATACATCACAAAATCTGGTTTGTCAGCTGGAACCATGGCAACAACCGAGTAAACATAGTTAGTCAATCCACCATCTTGGTAACCACTTCCGTCCTCGGCACCAATCTGAGCAGTCCCTGATTTAACGGCAACTGGAAGATCGCCAACCTTGATAATGGGACCATAAGTTTTAGAATAAAGGGTTCCAAACTCAGGGTCTGTTCCTACCCCAATCATGTAATGTCTGGTATCACTAGCAGCTTTCTTAGAAACAGGTTTTCCAACAACTTCTTTTTGGGCAGTCCTAAAACTGGCAGTGTTTGGATCATAAATTTGGCTAACAAATTGAGGTTCCAACATCTCACCATCATTAGAAATGGCCGTAAAAGCTCTTAGCATCTGAGCTTGGGTTACTGAAATCCCTTGTCCAAAAGCACTCATGGCTTGCGTAACGATATTGTCAGAAGGAAGCATTCCAGCATACTCATCTTGTAGACCAAAGCGAGTCGGGAAACCAAACCGGAATTTGGTCAAGTAGTTCATCCACTTAGCATTTCCCATCTTCTGTTCCAATTTGGTCAGCCCCACGTTACTAGAAAAGGCAAAGCCTTGGGCATAGTTCATGTATTGCCCTGTAGAGATACCTTCGTTGATTGCCCAGTCTTGAATCGTTGCATCAGCAATGGTCAGCCCATTAGCGTTACTAAACGTTTCATTTGGGTTAAAGACTTTGTCGTCAATAGCTGCTGCTAAGGTCATAACCTTCATGGTTGACCCCGGTTCAAAGTTTCCTTGATGCAGCGCACTATACCACTTGTAGTCTTTATTTTCCAACCCTTTAAGAGTATCTGCGTTGTAGGTTGGTCGTTGTGTCGTGGCTAAAATTTCACCGGTTTTAGCATTTACAAGTGTTGCCGTCGCTAGTTTACCATTGGATTTTGCTTGAAAAATATCCATCTGGGTTTCTAAAAACGTCTGGATAGGTTCAGACAAAGTGGTGTAAATATCTTTTCCATCGACAGCCTTTTTGACAGTCTTACCCGTTCCTAACAGAGTATTTCCATTTCGGTCTTTTTGATAGGTAATCACCCCGTCTTGCCCTGATAAAATCTTATCAAAAGAGGCTTCTAAACCTGATTTTCCAACTAAGCTTTTGACACCAGTCTTTTTATCTTCGGTCAACGACGCTAATCCAATAAATTCGGAAGCAAAGGTTCCATTGGGATACATACGTCCAGGACTAGCAGAAAAAGCGATTCCTTTGATTTTAGAAGCTTCCATCGCTTTTTGAATGGTAGACATGGTGCTATAAGAAATACCTGACCCTGATGGTCCAAAGGAGACTTGAAAAAGTCCTTTACGTTTTAATTGTTTGATAACGTCCTTTTTTTTCATTCCTAAATGTTCTTTTAAAATAGCAGCTACCTTATCGTATTGAGACGGCTGTACATACAGTTTTTCATCAGAAGCAGAAACAAAAGACTTATCAAGAATAGCGTAAATGCTGTAAGTTGTTGAGTCCACTGCAATAGCTGTCCCATTACGATCGTAGATGGTCCCACGTTTAGCTTGAACTGTGACAGTTTCTTGATAAACCTTTTTCGCACCTTCTGACAAACTAACCCCAAATTTCTGGTCCGTGCCAATAATAATCATGAAGTTAATAATGAAAATAAAGAAGACGAAGATGGTTAGAAGCATCATGTTTTGCCCAACTCGGACACGATTTTGAACTGGCGTTCGGCGGTCACGCACAACATAATCTAAAAAATATTTTTGCCATTTTCTCATAGATTACTCGACTTTCTTGATATTCTCATTGCGGTTACTCAAACCTGCTTTACCAGCGATATCAACAATGCGGTCACGACGTGACAATTCATTAACTTCTTGCTTAGCATTATTAAGTTCAATTTTCTGGTCTGAAATTTGGCTGTTTAAGCTTGTGATATCTTGTTGCAACTGTAATTTACGGCTTTGCAGGTAAATAATGCTCACTGCCATGGTAATTGCCGTAATAATGATCGTAGCATAAAAAGCTTTCTCAATTCGTGAGAAAGTTCTTATTCTTTTTTGGAGGGCATTTGAGACTGCCTGAGTTCTTTTTTCATTTGTCATAAGCTTATTTCCGGATTTTTTTGGCAACACGTAATTTAGCCGAATGTGCTCTATTATTGGCTGCTAGTTCTTCCTGACTAGGTAAAATTGGCTTGCGTGAGACAAGTTCAAATGACGGTTTCATATCCTCAGGGATAAACGGTAGCCCTTTAGGCACATCCACCGTACTAGCTTCTTTAAACAACTGCTTGGTCAAGCGATCTTCTAAAGAATGGAAGGTAATGACTGAGATACGACCATCGAGAGCTAATAATTCCATAGCATCCTGAATAGACTCATCAGCTGCACCAAGTTCATCGTTAACTTCAATGCGGATGGCTTGAAAAATCTGTTTTGCAGGGTGACCTTTTTTCTTCAATTCTTTGGCTGGTTTTGCTGCCTTGATTAATTCTGCTAACTCTGTTGTTGTCTCAATAGGCTTAATAGCTCTTGCTTGCTCAATTTTCCGAGCAATCTGCTTAGAGAATTTATCTTCACCATATTTGAAAAAAATCTTAACCAAGTCATTGAATGGATAAGTGTTAACCACATCATAGGCAGTTAAGGGAGCTTGACGATCCATGCGCATATCCAAAGGAGCATCTTGCTTGTAAGAAAACCCTCGTTCCCTTTCATCCAATTGTGGGCTGGAAACACCAAGGTCGTAGAGAATCCCATCAATTTCGGTAACACCAAGAGCCTCTAAACGTGCCTTGAGATTTCTAAAATTATCCTTGATAAAGGTCACTTGTCCCTTATCAATATATGGTTTGAGGATAAGCTGTGCATTATCGATGGCTTTTTGATCTTGATCAAAACAATAGAGGTGCCCTTGTTCACTAAGTTTGGACAACAAATAAGCTGAGTGGCCTGAACCACCTAGCGTTGCATCAACATATATCCCATTAGGCTTGATGTCAAGCATATCCACTGTTTCGTGAAGGAGTACCGTCACATGATGAAATTCTTTTGTCATAACTTTAATTGTACCATACTTCAAAAGGTTTACAAATGAAAAAGTAAGAGAAAAGGGTTTCATTCCCGAGAGAATCTTCCTTTTCTCTAACTTTATCCTTTTTATTAGTTATCAGCTAAGTCAAGTTAGCAAGTGCTGATTTAGCCGCTGTTTCTAGATCTTCAACTGCTTGTAAAAGATTTTTAGCTTCTTTAATCACACAACAATCTGTCAGCGGATTGTCTAATCAAATACCAAGGGTTTGGTTCCAACCCGTATTCGGTAAGTCAGCTAGTACTCTCCTATCGACGTCTGCCAGCTATCTTCGGCAGTTTTGAAGAGTAACTTGTAAGTCTATTAATAATTGGTTAACCTTGCTCATTTTTCGACGTTTGATACAACTGACAAGCATACCGTCTTCAAAAAGATCAAAATAGCCCCACTTACGAACCAACTCCAATTTCTGATGAAGGACCTGTATCTGGTCTAACAAGCCATGTAAAGCAGCCCTTGCTTCTTATTTTTTCTCTTTCATCAGACATTAAGGGACCTTCTAGTAACTTATTTTCTGATATGCCCATCCCCATTAATATAAAATTTACTACTGGTTAAGGCTTCCAATCCCATAGGCCCACGGGCGTGCATTTTTTGAGTAGAAATCCCAATTTCAGCACCTAAGCCAAAGACAAAGCCATCGGTAAATCGTGTTGAAGCGTTGACATACACAGCGGCAGCATCCACTAAATCTTGGAAGGTCTCTGCTGCCTTAATATCCCTTGTGATGATAGCTTCGGAATGGTGACTAGTATGCTGATTTATCCAAGAAATAGCTTCTTCCAACGAGGAAACAATCTTAACAGACATGATGTAATCTAAAAATTCGGTCTCAAAATCCTCTGCTTTTGCAGGCACTGCCTGCTCAAATAAAGGCAAAGCCTTATCATCTGCCCGCCATTCTACTGGCTGAACCTGATTGATAGCTTTTTCAAGCATAGGAATAAACCTTGCTGCTACAGCTTCGTGAATCACCAATCCCTCAGCTGCATTACAAACACTTGGGCGTTGGGTTTTAGCATTGATAACAATCTTAGTAGCCATATCTAAGTCAGCTTGAGCATCCACATAGATGTGCACATTCCCCACACCTGTTTCAATGACAGGCACTTTTGCTTTTTCCTTAACGGTCTGAATTAATTTAGCACCACCACGTGGAATCAACACATCCACATAGTCCGTTGCCTGCATCAATTCTTCAGCAACAGCATGTGAAAGATCCTCAACTAGCTGGACAGCATCTGGAGTGATACCTGATTCTTCCAGACTTTGTCGGATTAACTTCACCAAAGCCTTATTGGAGTAAAGGGCATCCTTTCCCCCCCTTAGGATGATGGCATTATTCGTTTTGAACGCCAGACTAAAAGCATCCACTGAAACATTCGGGCGACTCTCAAAAATCATCGCAATCACCCCTAGAGGAACTCTCTTTTGGAGGATTTTAAGGCCATCGAGGTTAGTGTAGCCCTTAATGGCTTGTCCGATTGGATCAGCTAAGTCAGCAACCTGTTGAACCCCTTGTGCTATCGCTTCAATCCGTTCTGCGGTTAGGCGCAGGCGGTCAGTCATGATATCAGAAATACCATGTTCTTTAGCATTCGCTAAATCTTTTTGGTTAGCGGCTAAGAGAGTCTCTGTATCGTCAACTAATGCCTCGGCTAAGGTGCTTAAAAAGCGATTTTTGATTTGCGTCGACAAAGGTGCTATTGCAAGACTAGCTTGTTTTGCCCTTTGCCCTAACATTGTTATATCAGTCATGCCTTACCTCTTCTATTTGTTTAAACCATGTGCCTAGTGGTTGCCCTTCAAGCACCCTTAAAATATCTCTGGGATTAGCTCCATTCATCAAGACCATCTGTCCTTTGTTTTCAAATACCATCTGGGCAGATTGAATTTTGCTAAGCATCCCACCTGTGCCAAACTTACTGCCCGCACCACCTGCTGAAGCAATGATTTCTTGCGTAATGACCGCAACATGGCTGCGTAGCTGCGCATCCTCATAAATAGTAGGGTTTTTATCAAAAAGGCCATCAATATCAGACAACATGATTAATAAATCAGCTTTTGTAATACCAGCAACGACAGCAGAGAGACGGTCATTATCTCCAAATTTAGTCGCATGATCCATTTCATCCACACTAACCGCATCGTTTTCATTAACAATCGGCACAATGCCCAAACTAATCAGACTTTCAAAAGCATTGGTAACATTCGCTAGACTTTCTGGGAAAACCACAACATCTCTCGTCAATAAAATTTGCGACACGTTGGTTTGGTAGTGTGCAAAAATTTGTGAATAAAGACTCATCATGGCCACCTGACCAACACTGGAAACTGCCTGTTGTTTAGCAAGATCGGTCGGACGTTTTTCCATTTTCAAAATATCTAGTCCAAATCCCATCGCTCCCGATGATACTAAAATAACTTCCTTGCCCTTATTCATCAAACTTGAAATCACAAAAGCCAGTTGGTCTATTTTTTCTAAATTGATTTTACCTGTTGGTAGCACCAATGAACTAGTGCCAATTTTAATTACGATACGTGTTACATCTTCAAATTGTCGTTTCATCATACCCAAATTATAGCATAAAAAACAGCCCCAGAGGACTGTTTTTCCGAATAATGACCTCTCTTAATTAAAGCTTCTCTAAGCTTTTCCAGAAGGTTTTTTGAATCCATAAGTGAGCAAGTCCTAAAACCATTAGTGTCAGACAACTCAGTAGAATACTAATCAACAGAGGTTGTTGGATAATATTAGCAATGATTACAGCTCCAAAACCTACTGCACCTGTGACTATTAAATTACCAAAGATAAGTCCCATTGTTAGCCACTGCCCATTTCCTCTGGTAAAGAGTTGTGTCATGTCTTGCCATTTTAAATCCAGAAGCCGGTAGTCACGACGATACATAAATTCCCCTTGCACAATCAGAGACAGGGCGTAGCCAAGACAAAAAGCAATCGTTAGCAGGGGATGGAGGTGTAGCACAAAGAGACCAAGTACAAGATAAATAACCATAGGCACGATCAGTTGCAGACCCACGAGCAAGTAAAATTTATCCAGCAAGAATTTTTTTAACATTATTGGTAAGCTTTTAATAAAGGTAAAGTTATCCTTTTCAAGTGAAATACCTACTCCAATAAAGCTGGTTGGTGTTGCACACATGATACCCAAACTGACCCCAAATAATAAGGCCACCCCAAAGTAATCTGGGGAAATATGCTTAAAGAAACCTGTGCCACGTGACAAACTTGGACCGATAAAAAGCATCACATACATCAGGGGCATGAGATAGGTTTGTGTCAGTAAAGTTGCATTTTGTAACGTTAGTAGGTGATGTTTTCGCAACAACTGCGCCAGTGATTGATTCTGATGAGGACGATTAACTGGTTTTTTAGTTTGCTTGGCTTTGTTCTCGTTACTAATATAAAAAGCCTCACGATAATAAGTTGGCATCACTTTTGTGACAATACCATATACCATAGCTAAAACCAGTAGCAATGGCAACCAAAAGTTAAGGAGGGCCGCAGTAGAAAACGGTGCCTGAATAACATCATAGAATCCTTTGAAATACGGAATAGTTGGGTAATCAGTAAATACGCCATCCGTCATCGTACGCTTGTTGTTACTAATATTAATCGCAAAAATTAAGACGAAAGCTCCAAAAGTTGAGACAAACATCATGATAGTTGAAATGAGTTTCCGCTTGCGACTCCTTACAATGATTTTGCCCACCCAAGCATTGATATAAATAGCTAATACCATCGAACTCACTAGTAACACTAAAAAGAGCACAATAGCTACTAAAATAGACAAAGGATTTCCCAATAGTTGCCAGTAGGCAATTAAGAGAAGAGAGATAAGAGGCATCAAAAAGACAGCACCCATCCCTAGCGATGAGACAATTTTTGCAATATAGAGTTCTTCTGACGTTACTGGTAAGTGAATATAAAGTTTTAGGTCATTACTTTCATAAAAAATGGTGTAAAGAGAGCTAAAGGCTGTCAAGGTTGACATGATAAAAAACATAGCAACGTCAAAGGAGAAAAGTCCTGGATAATGACTGAAATCGACACCAATAAACATAAAAAGGTAAATCACCAAAAACATGGCAATCATTAAGGCCTGTTGCCTCATCATGCTTTTATAGGCTTTGAAGTTTTCTTTCGGGTGTTTTTCCTGACGCTTTTTGAGGTTAGCTAAACTTTGTGGATTGGAATAAAGAATGTTTATCTTGATAAGTTCCCAAATAGTAGACCAATTCATCCCATCACCCCTCTTCTTGCGCCTTACGCCCAGCGAGTTCAAGATAGATGCTCTCCAAGTCTTTGTCAGGATGGTGTTCTTTTAACTCATCAATCGTTCCAACAAAAATCAATTTCCCTTTTTTTAGAATCCCGATACGATCACATAACTGCTCAGCGACTGATAGCACGTGAGTCGAAAATAAGACCGTATGTCCAGAAGCTGCATGAGCTTTCATCATTTCCTTAAGGTCAAAAGAAGCCTGAGGATCCAAACCTGTTAATGGTTCATCCAAAATCCAGATGTTAGGATTTGATACAAGAGCACCAATCACAATCACTTTTTGGCGCATCCCATGTGAAAAACTATCAATGGTTTGATTAACTTCTTCCTTCAGTTCAAAAAGGGTTGTCAACTGTGCTAACCGTTCTTCTCGATCCTCATCTGACACCCCATAAATTTTAGCTAAAAACTGCCAATACTCATTTGGAGTTAGATTCAAGAAAATATCAGGAGAATCTGGCACATAAGCAATTTGTTTTTTGATAGCTTCTCTATTTTCTGTCAGAAGTTGACCATCCACAAATACTTCGCCATAACTCGCTTCGATAATAGAAGTCAAAATGCTGATGGTCGTGGTTTTACCTGCACCATTATGTCCGATGAGGCCAAAAATTTCACCGTCATTGATGGTGACGTTTAAATCGCTAAGAGCTTCTTTGTCGCCATACAACTTTGAAACGTGTTTAAATTCTATCATGGTATCCTTTTTCCTTTTCTTCTCTATCTCTCCCTAGACTGATGAGACTTCCTCTAAAATATAGTTTTCCAGTGCTTTTTTTAAGGGGCAAAGTGACTTTGGGAGTAATAAGTCATTATCAAGCAAGTAGTGATCCAAGTCTTGATTCAACTGGTGCGCAATAACCAGAGGATTGCTCTGCTTAATTAATTTATTGGAAGCCGATAAAAATAACTGTGATAAGACGATATTTTCACGATTTTCCGGGTAATCATAAGCCTGTCTAATCACATCGTATAAGCGCTGTCGTTTCTTTTCCATTTATACTCCTTTATTTCTGTACTTTTACGCTAATACAATAACAATTAAATTATAATTTTTATGAATCGTTTTGTCAATGACTTCCTATCAAAAGAAGTGTATTAGGCAGTTTGAGGAAAAGAAAGAACTGGGTATTTCGTATGATAAATCGTAAAATAGAGTGCAACCCAAAAACTCATAAAGTTTCTCAGATTGAAGAAAAAGTCTTTTTTTTGATGCTTTTATTAGTGGTGTTGGCGGCAGCAACTTCCTTTGGAATGCGATGCCTGATTTTGAGCTTAAGATCTCAAATATTCCGAGTTGTATCAAACCATTATCCAGTATTGACGCCATTTTTACCACATCAAAAGCCTCTGTTTTGGATCGCTCCCCTCGCAGAAATAGGAAATCAGATATCAAATCTGCAGGTCTAATTATGCTTGTTGAGTAAAAACTGGGTTTGTCTATGTTTTGAAAAACTCTTAGAGCTTGTTTCGTGCCAGCTGTAAGTACCCGCGTCCCAAAGAACACGAGTAAATCTATGAGCCACTGCCATCTTACCATAACAAAAGGACTAAAAATAGAAAATCACTTGGAATTAGATTTGTCATTTAGTCAAATGGCCAATAAACTAGGCGTCCATACGTCTAGCCTTTTAAGAAAGTTAAGATGTCGCGAAAATCGCTATTCTGTGGAATTAGCAAAAGAACTTTGAAACACAGGGAAGCTGAAAGGTAAAAAATCGAGATTCACTTATTCTTACAATTTATCATTTAAATAGAAATACCTCATAAAATAGAGACATATATTCTAAACGATACTAAACAGTCATTCTTACAAAATAATCTTTTTGCATATTTAGAAAACGCTATCATTTGAATTTATGGCTTAATAATGATAAAATGAGAAAAAAAAGGAGATAGATGCTTATGTTATCAAAAACACTTAAACTATTATCGTCAACATCTAAGACACCTGCTGCTTTTCTTGGTGGGGTCGCATTTGGGACCTTAGGGTTGAAATTACTAGCTAGTAAAGAAGCTAAAAAAAGCTATGCTAAAGCCATTGCCAAAGGCTATAAAGCTAAAGATGCCTTTGATGCAAGTTTATCGGGGGTTAAACAACACACAGATGATGTTTTAGCAGAAGCAAAAGATATCTACGAAGCTGAGAAAAAAGAAGAACATCTAGCCTTGCTTGATGAGGAATAATAATGCAATTTAAGGTTTTACACGTTAGTTCAAAGCGTATTCGCATTCAAACATCGATCAAGTGTACCTTAGATGTCCAAGATTATATCATGGATATTGCTAGTGGTTGCAAAGCCATTCAGCGTATCCATTTTTATAATGATTTGCACGTTTTTGCTTTGCTTATCGCTCCAGATGAGACTCAAGCTGCTCTGCAATTTTTAAAAAAGATCGATCCGAAAGAGGTCAAGAAACGATACAATGAACCCAGTGACTTCAAGCGGGAAACTCCTTATTCGATTGTGTCGAGTGAAATTGGTAAGCGGATCTTATATCAAAGTTTTCTTCCAGCTTCGGTTCGAGTACTCTTGACCTGTTTCAAGGCTTTGCGTTATGTACGGGAAACGATTTTATCTCTTGCTCGGAAGCAGATAACAATGGATACTCTGGACGGGACTGCTATTGCGATTTCGGTTTTAACCAAGCAATTTGAGACAGCTAGTTCCATCATGTTTCTTTTAGAATTGGGAGAGCGCCTTGGCTCTTGGAGTCAGAAAAAATCTTTTTCAGATTTGGAAAAAAGCTTAGAATCTAATATAAAAGACGTCTGGATTATCAAAGACGGGGTAACACTCAAGGTGCCTTTTACCGAAGTGGCTCTTGGTGATATTCTACTGGTCTCTGAAGGCAATGAAATTTTGTTTGATGGGACGATTGCCTCAGGGAAAGGAGCGGTGAACGAGAGTTCCATCACTGGAGAGTTTTTCCCTGTCATCAAGCAGATTGGGGATTCGGTCTATTCCAATACTGTTTTAGAGCGTGGGGAGTTGCACATTCAAATTGAAAATGTTCAGGCGAATGCAAGGATTCATCAGTTGATTCAACTGCTGAAGGAGACGGACGCTTTAAATAACAGTAAACAATATCAATTTATCAGTGCAGCAGATAAGCTGGTCAAATTCAACTTCTTAGGTTCGGTGGTTACCTATCTATT
This sequence comes from Streptococcus sp. F2, assembly GCF_056500955.1. NCBI lineage: Bacteria > Bacillati > Bacillota > Bacilli > Lactobacillales > Streptococcaceae > Streptococcus > Streptococcus sp. F2. Next base: position 18,043 of record NZ_JBWKAI010000008.1, on the reverse strand, counting down.
GACCCGTTCTTTCAGTAAGGCCATTTCTTTTCTCTTGGTCGATTATTCTTGTTCCTTAAAATTGTCCACACCTGTGATCTATTTGTCTGCGATTCAGCGCTTGATGGATCAGGGAATTGTTGTCAAAAATACATCAACCTTGGACATCTTTGCTGCCGTGGATACTTTTGTCTTTGATAAGACGGGAACGATAACGCATCCAACACCTGTCATCTACGAAATACTAACTTTTCATGGTTATGAGGAGGAAGAGGTGTTAAAGATTGGAGCCTGTCTAGAGGAGCATATTTATCATCCCATTGCTAAGGCTGTCGTGAATAAGGCGCAGGAAAAAGGGATTGACCATCCTGAAATGCACGAGGAGTTGTTCCACATTGCTTCCAAAGGAGTGGTGTCAACCATTAATCATGAGACCGTTGTGATTGGCAATCTCTTATTGATGGAAGAAAATGATATTGAGATTTCTGAGGAACAACGCCATTTGATTGCGTCCAAGGAAGAAGCCTTTAATCTCTTGTATCTTGGTTACAAGAAGCAGTTGATTGCGATTTTTTGTATCAATATTTCCTTGCGTCAGGAGACACCTGCCGTTTTAGAGGCTTTAAAAGCAAGTGGTAAGCGGTTAGTGTTATTAACGGGTGATCGAGCGAAGCGAACACACGAAGTGTCACAAGGTTTGCCCTTTGATCAGATTGTAACAGAAGCAACACCTGTCAGTAAACATGCCTATATTTTGGAGCAAAGACACTTGGGACATACCGTACTGATGGTGGGCGATGGGCTGAATGATTCGGCGGCTTTAGCAGCCAGTGATATTAGTGTATCGATGGGAGATGGAGCTGATTTGACACGTCAAGTCAGTGATATTCTGCTGACAACCGACAGCATAACTTCTCTCTTAACGCTTCAAGCAATGTCCCACCATGTCTCCAAGAAGGTAAATACCAATGTCGCGATTTCAGTCTCGGTCAATACAAGCCTCATCGGCCTGGGTCTGCTGAGTTTAGTACCAAATAAGACTTTAGCACTCTTGCATAATTTAACAACCTTCGGGATTAACTTAACCAGTTTTGAAGTCAAGTCCTAAGTGATTTATCAGAAGAGCTTTCCTAGTATTTTCTAAAAGGATCTAAGATGGGGCAGGCAAGAAAAATAACTATTCCTAAGTAAGATTCATCCAACTAATCGATAAGAAAAACATGTCATTTTTTCTCATGACATGTTTTTCTTATCTTTCACAGCGTAGGCTTTTTTAGCACTACTCCTGATTTGCCTGTCTCTTATCAACCTTTCCTAAGCTGGGCTTTTAATCAGCTCGGCCATGCGTTTTTGGGCTTTTTTGGCTTCACGAATAGGGAAAATAGCATAGGCATGGATCATTTGTGGCGCAATAATGAGCTCATTTGCCACGTTGGCTTCCGATAATCGGTCGTGTAGGGTCAAAATATCGGGATAGAAAATTTCTTTAGTTCCTACAAATGTTGTCATCTTCGGTAACCCTTGATAGTTACCATAGAGGGGACTGACGTAGGGCGATTGCATTTCTTCTTTGCTACCAGCCCATAATTCCCCAATGTCTCGCAAGCGACGAGCATCCAAATACTCTTCGACCGATTCCCACTTTTTATAGTCTTGATTTGCAAAGCTAACATCCAGCCAAGGCGACAGCATAATTACCTGCTTAGGCTGAGGACCAGCTAGGTGATCACGCAGGTACTGTGTTAGAGCTAGAGCCATGCCTCCTCCAGAGGAATCCCCCACAAAATTCACTCGCTCTGCACCATTTGGCAAACAAAACCTCATGTACGCTTCGACTAATTTCGGATAGACTTCCTTATAAGTAGCATTGGGAGCCTTGTGAAAATTCGGAAAGACAACCTTGGCATTGGTTAACTGAATTAAGTATTTTAGGGTTTTGAAGTGTAATTTTTCAGGACGACGCAAATAAACGCTACCATATAGATAATAAATAACTTCTTGATTTGCGTCTCCTTGGTCATTCACGATAAAAACCTGCATATCATCAATGATCTCTTCTTTGGTTTCATAGCCAATGAACGCCTGTGGATTCTCTAAGTGATAAGGGACCTTGCGTTGGCGTTGGGTTTCAATCCCTTGGTAGTCATCTGGCTTCTTTGCCAGCTTGTACTTGCGATAATCAAATAACTTTTCAATGAACCAACTAGATAAAGAACGCTTTTGTCCCCATTCAATCAGCGCTATGCCAACTAAAATAAGGAAAAGTAAAATGACAATTATAAACAATGGAAGGGTATCCTTTCTCAATAGATTTCGTTTAATTTTTTTACATTTTCGGTGTTGCCGAAATGACTACTCTGCGGAATTAGTACCAAAACTTTATGAACAACAGATAAAGCTGTAAGGCGAAAAACTGATCTGAACACCTGCATTGAAACAAAAGACTTAAGAGCGTTTACAGGCTTCCTAATCACTCGAACAGACTTAGCTACTATCTCTGACATGGATTTGGAAAAGACACTATGTGGATCAATCACCAACTATAAAAATGTGTAACTTATAGAACGACTTGTGAAGTTCTCTTGAATGAGATTGAATAACTATTACAGTTATTCTTGTAATTTATCATAAAAAAACAGAGTAAATCAAATGATTTACTCTGTTTGGGATGTTTAACTTAGAGTGATTTGTATAACTCAGTTGCATTTGCCACAGTGAAACCATATTCTTCGAAGATACGATTTCCCGGAGCTGAAGCACCCCAAGTGTCAATGGTCAATGTTTTTCCTGCTAGGCCAACATATTTTGCCCAACCAAAGCTTGAACCTGCTTCGATAGCGAGACGTTTAGTCACAGCTGCTGGTAGAATGCTTTCTTTATACTCTGCTGACTGTTCGTCAAAGATATTTTGTGATGGCATAGATACCACGCGCACATGAATGCCTTCTGCTTCAAGAGCTTCTTGAGTATCCATTGCCAATTTCACTTCTGAACCTGTTGCAATCAAGATACCGTCAAGGTCACCTTTGGCTTCTGACAAGATGTAAGCTCCTTTGTTAAGACCATCTTCTGCCAATTCTTTTGTGCCTTCAAGCACTGTAAGGTTTTGACGAGTCAATACAAGCATAGTTGGGCGATCTGTTTCAGCAATGGCACGTTTCCAAGCAGCATTTGTTTCGTTACCGTCTGCTGGACGAATAACGTTCAAGTTAGGCATTGAACGAACACTTGCCAATTGTTCAATTGGTTCGTGCGTTGGCCCATCTTCACCGACAGCGATAGAATCATGTGTCATGACATAAACTGTTGGTAAGCTTTGGAGAGCTGCCATACGAACAGCTGGAAGAAGATAGTTTGAGAAGACAAAGAAGGTTCCGCCGTAAACGCGTGTTCCACCGTGGAGGGCAATACCATTCATAGCTGCTGCCATGGCAAATTCACGAACACCAAACCAGATGTTACGGCCTTCATAATGACCTGGTTGGAAATCTGTTTCAGCCTTAACCATTGTGTTGTTAGATGCTGAAAGGTCTGCTGATCCACCCCAGAAAGAGGCTACTTGTTCTGAGATTTGTTGGATGGCTTGTTGGCTAGAAACACGACTCGCCATTGAGCTGCCAAGTTCGTGCGCTTCAAGTTCAACTTGAGCAGCTTCGTTAGCAAAGGCTTTTTGGTATTCTGCTGCCAATTCAGGATATTCTGCTTGATAAGCTGCAAACAAGTCATTCCAGGCTTGTTCTGCTTTTTCACCACGTGCTTGAAGGCCTTGAGCAAAACGTTCAGTCACTTCAGTAGGAACTTCAAAGTCTTGGTGAGTCCATTTGTAAGCATTCTTAGCAAAAACAATACCTTCTGCCCCAAGAGGAGCACCATGAACAGCTGATGTGCCCTGTTTTTCAGCACCAAAACCAATAATAGTTTTGACTTCGATGATGGTTGGTTTCTCAGTTTCAGCCTTAGCTGCTTCGATAGCGGCTGCAATTTCTTCTAAATCGTTTCCGTCTTTAACAAGGATATGTTGCCAGCCGTAAGCTTCGAAACGTCCTTTAACATCTTCTGTAAAGGACATTGAGGTTGGACCATCAAGAGAGATATCGTTTGAATCGTAAAGCAAGACCAATTTGCCAAGTTTTAAGTGTCCCGCCATACTTGCTGCTTCTTGACTGACACCTTCCATAAGGTCACCGTCACCATTCAAAGCAAATGTGTAGTGATCAACGATGTCAAATCCTGGTTTGTTAAATTTAGCTGCTAGATGAGCTTCTGCCATGGCCATACCAACAGCATTCGCAATCCCTTGACCAAGAGGTCCTGTAGTTGCTTCCACACCATCGGTATGATTAACTTCTGGGTGACCTGGTGTTTTAGAACCCCATTGACGGAAGTTTTTTAAATCCTCTACAGATAAATCATAACCAGCTAAGTGTAACAAGCTATAAAGCATAGCACTTCCGTGTCCCGCTGATAGGATAAAACGGTCTCTGTTTGACCAATTACGGCTTGTTTTTGGATTAATGTTCATGAAGTGATTCCAAAGAACGTAGGCCATAGGTGCTGCACCCATTGGAAGGCCTGGGTGTCCAGAATTTGCCGCTTGAATGGCATCCATTGATAGGGTGCGGACAGTATTTACTGCCAACTGGTCAATTGCATCAAATGTCATAAGTAAAACCTCTCTGTTTATTACAACTAAAATTAAACGTTTTCTATTGTCTATTGTATCACAAAAGTCAATTCTTTTTCAGAAAATCCTCTAAAGTTTCTAAATTCTTTTCTACTAGAAAAATAACTAAAAACGTTATGGAATAAGCTCATATCACTTTCTTTTTGACTATCAAATAAGAAAGTCTGTTGACACGTTGGCCACAGACTCTTTAGCCTTATTTTTTAAAGGAAGCCCAATCTTCCATAAATGTTTTCAATCCATTTGTTGTCAATGGATGTTGAGTCATCTTAGCAAATAATGGGTCTGGAATCGTCGCAATATGTGCTCCTAATTTAGCAACAGCTTCCACATGGGCTGTTGTACGAATACTTGCTGCGATGATTTCTGCTTGGAAATCGTACAAGTCAATGATTTCACGAAGATCGCTGATTAATTGATAGGCATCTGTGCCAATATCTTCCAAACGACCGATAAAAGGGCTAATGTAAGTTGCGCCTGCTTTCATTGCCATTAAACCTTGGCTTACTGTGAAAATCAAGGTCACATTAGTTTTAATCCCTTCTTTTGAAAGGATGTTTGTTGCTTTTAACCCTTCTGTGGTCATTGGAATTTTAACAACGACATTGTCATGCCATTTAGCAATGCTTCTAGCTTCTTCTACCATAGCATCTGCTGTTAATCCTGTCACTTCAGCACTGATTGGGCCATCGACGATGTCACAGATTTCTTTGATAACTGTTTCAAAATCACGTCCTTCACGTGAGATAATGGTTGGATTGGTTGTGACACCATCCACAACGCCAAGATCATTAATCGCTTTAATAGCGGCTACGTTAGCTGTATCTAGGAAAAATTTCATTGTTTACCTCCAAAGTTTTTCAATATATTAACGCTCTAATTGACAACAGTTTATCACCTATCGCCTAGAGTACCTACCTAATTATTATAAAAGTCTGACAGCCCTTAGAAAAGACCAAGTATCACACAAAGTTGTGTTCAAAACTAGACTTAGCTTTTAGGCTAACCAGCGGTTCTTCCTCTTGTTTATTTTTTTGTTGAAAGAGTGATTTGAGAAAATCCTCTAAGGCAGCAAGTTCGTAGGGAGAATTGTACTGCTTTAAGCGATAATAAAGCAAATCTCTCCTCGGTAAGTGAGCATTTTGATAGGTTATTAGGCCATCATACTCTTTTTGAGGATTATAGATTTCTAACTGAAAATCTCGATTATTGCCCAACTGTCGCCGGATGGCAAGCTCTACAATAGCCGACTCTACCTTGTTTGGCCCCAGTGACAAACCTATTGCAAGGGGGACTTGATGTCGCTCAATAGAAAAAATTAATAATTCTAAGATGTCGTCACTTAGACACTGGCTAAAGTCAGTTTCCTGATTAGCTAACCTCCCTGTCTGAAGCATCAAATGATTCATCATGACAGTTAGAATGTCTCGTTTTTCATCATCAACTAGCTGGTAAAGTTGTTCTTTATCCTTTGATTGACTGATTATCGCTCCCTTAAAGAAATAGCTTTTTGCAAAAAAGAGTCCTAAACCATAAATGATTTCTTCTTTGGTCTGCTCTGCAATCACTTGAGCCTTCTTCAAAAGCCATAAAGCTTCTGAAATCCTATCTGCAATTGGACCACCAAAACCTAGAATATACTCCATGCTGGCAACTGGAAGCAAAGGATAGGAGTGCAGAAAAGCAAATAAACTCTTGGCTTCAAAACTATCAAATTCAAGAGCATAACGTCTTAAATAGTGCAAGAGCACACTTTCTAAACGCTTGAAGAACCTATTAGAGACGATAAAGTCACTATCTTTTAAAAGATTGGAACCTTCATCTTTTTGGAAAGCCATACGCCTCTGAGAGATCGCTAACCAAATCAACAACTGCTCTAGAGCGTCTTTAGACAGAGCTTGACCAATCAAACGCTCAAATAGATTAGCTAAATGCGGTGCATCTATACAACTTGTTAAGTCATTAAGCCCTTTTTTAGTCAACGTATGCCGCCATAATTCAAAGTAGAAATAACGCCACTGCAGTTCACTGCCAACTTGTCTTCCCTGTGACAAAGCCAAATCAAATTCAGCCAATAACTGATTGAGATAGGCTAGCTGCCTGTTCAAGGTTGCTTCACTGACCATCAGTTCCGCTGACAGAGCTGTAATGTTGAACTGTTCATGACAGCACAAGTAAGTCAAGACTTGATAGGCGACCGATTCTTTCAAAAGCGCTGCGACTAATTCTTGCCAAGTCAGCTGCCCATTTTCTTCCAAAAAGACGATATCTTTTTCTAACACCACCTGACAAGCTAAGCCTTGCTCGTGACACAAATGATTAAGGTTATCAATGTATTTCAAAAGGGTAACCTTAGACAAATGGGATTGCCTCATTAAATCTTTTAGCAATAAGCTATTTTTGGAAGCGTAGAGAGCCTCTAAGAGACGATATTGAGCCTTTCGTTCTTTATCCATTAACTCTTCAATCTTCATGACTATGCCTCTTTTCAAAGAGTTTTAGACAAGCTTCATGAAGATGATAGGCGGCATCACTGTGGCCTTGTAAAAAGAGAAAATCTTGAAAAGCAAGATGATCATCAGTTAATTTCAGGGCAACTGCTTGGCCTAATTGATTAGCTAGCAGCAAAGTATTGGACTTGGACAAGAGCTGAGCACCAACTAGAACCCCATCCTCTTTCCGAGCTATTAATTTCAGCCAGAAAAGATCTTCTGAGTAGCCGAATTGGTACAAGTAACTACAAGTATCCATGTACAGTTCTGCTTCTTCCTCGGTTAATCCAACACTAGCACGATAATACCCAAAATGATGGCTCCCAAACACCTTAACCGTTTGGAGTGGCGGAATAGGGTAGCCCGCCAAATGAAGTGCCAGAGCTTGTCCTGTTTTTATGGCCTGGTTAATCAAAGGCGTGTAGTATGCCATTCCGAGAACACCAAAACAGGAGGGAATTAAATCTCCAATGGCATAGATATTCTCCTGACTGGTCTGTAAATGCTCGGTCACCAAAATGGTTTTGTCCAAGGTACAAGACACTTGACCTTCTAAGAGATGACTATTTGGTCTAAAGTTAATCGCCAAAATTGCCAAATCTCCTTGAAACGATTCCCCTTGTTCTGTTTGGGCTACAATTGCCTCATCCACTTCTTTGATGGCTTTCACCCGAGCATTCTTGATAAAAGTGACCTGCCTAGCAGACATACCGCTCATAATAGGAGCAATCATCTCTGCATCTGTCTGGTAGACATCTGGACGGTCAGCCGCCTCAAGAAGGACAACGTCTTTTCCTCGCAGCGACAAACTATAAGCAAGATCGAGCCCAATCAAGCCCGCACCAATGACCAAGATTTTCTGGCTGTTCTCAATCAGGTCTAAACTGCTCTGGCTATCATGATAATATTTGGTTACCAAAATCCTACGACTGGGTTGAACCTCCATATAATGAGACTCAGGGGTCGCACCCATCGCACAGACCAAAGTCTCATACGGTTCTTCAAAAATCTGTCCTTGGCTATCTTTGAGAATCAAGAGATTTGAAGACGACTGGATTGCCAGGACTTCTGCCTCAATAAATTTATGTTGAGAAGGCGAATTCTGATAAGGGCTTTGCCACATGGCTTCAGATAAGTTACCGATATCTCCTCTCAATAGTTGATTAAGCCCATTGGGAATATAGTTCGGTGCTTTTTCCTTATCAATCACAATCAACTGGCAATCGGGGTTGAGGGATTGGTATTTGTCCACAAAAGCCTGTCCAGCAAAGGAAGCCCCAATAATATGTATTGTTTTCGTTCTTGATGTCATAATCATATTATAGCAATTGTTTCCAAGATATGAAAACGTTTTACTGTTATCTCTTAAAAGAAGTCATCAAGGGATTGACTAAGCTAGCCAATCCCTCAATTCAGGAACGTTTAAGACATTATTTGGAAGAGCAAGACCGCTAAAGCTGCTCCAAACATTGGTCCTACAACAGTAATCCAGGCATATGACCAATCAGAATCTCCCTTGTTCTTTATGGGCAAGATAGCATGAATCAGACGTGGTCCAAGGTCTCGAGCGGGATTAATCGCATATCCTGTCGTTCCTCCTAAAGATAAGCCAATCCCAATTACTAGGAGACCCACACAAAGGGTTCCTAAACCTGCTGGCATATCGTACAGACCAAAAGCTAAAATACCAAGCACAAGGACAACGGTCCCAAAAATTTCACTTAATAAGTTTGAACTATTATCTCGAATAGCTGGGCCTGTTGCAAAAGTTCCTAAAATATCAGCTGGATTATCTGCAGCGACATAATGTGGTCGGAATTGAAGGAATACCAGAACTGAACCCAGCATGGCACCTAGCATCTGAGCCAGACTATAAACAATAGCTGTTGGCCAAGCAATGGTTCCCTTCATAGCAAAGGCAAGGCTAACAGCAGGATTCAGATGAGCTGGAGCTATTTTCCCGCTGATAAAAGCTGCCACTGCAACTGCAATTCCCCATCCAGTGGCAATAACAATCCACCCAGATGCATGGTTTTTAGTTTTGGGTAGGACAACCCCTGCCACGACACCATTCCCTAATAAAACCAATAGAGCCGTTCCTAAAAATTCGCCAAAAATATCCATATTAGTCCTCCTGCTGGCCTTTTAGGGCACTCAAATCATTTTCTGCAATCACACGACGAAGCTCTTCTTCCTGCTTAACTTTTTCATCAGTTGACCAGTCAAAGTGTTTAGCCATTTCCTCAATAACTGGCACTATTAAAGCATCTAGACTATCTCTCATAAACAAGAGGTGATTGGTTCTTCTTAGGAAATAATCCGTTGGCTTCAGAGCCATTTCATAATCCATCGCATAGTGTAAGGATAACGTTTCTGCTAAACTCAATCCTTCAGCGGCCTTTGATTGACGGGTTAAGGCAAAGACTTTTGGTGCATTAGACCCATACAGATTAGCCAAATACCTAGCATCGTCCATAGACAGTCCACTAAGGGTTCCTAATTGCGCATAGGCTTCCAATTCTGAATCCACATTGGCTGGGTTAATTTCACCGCCAGAAACTGGATAGGTGGTTGAATTGATAAGCTTAAACGATTTGCCGAAATCTTCTTTCAAGACTTGGATAATGACTTTCAAAGCACCTTCGGCCATCTTACGGTAATCCGTAATCTTACCACCTGCCAAGGTAAAGAGGCCGTTCTCGTCACGCTCAAAACTGGAACCACGAGATACCGCTGACGGATCCAATTCTTTTTCAGAAGTACTGGTTTCTACCTGTTTAATGGCTTTCTCGACGGCTTCTCGACTATCTTCATGGTTAATATAGGCTTTAACGGTATCAATTAAGTGGTCAAAACTGTCATCGCTGAGTTTACCACTATTGCCACCATTGTAGTCAGAGGCACTATTGCCTGACAACAAGGGACGAAGACCAGCCCAACTACTTTCAATATCATTAATAGTCAAGTTGGCATTTGGAAAGCGGTTATTGACAATTCCTAGCAAATAGTCCACATCTTCCTGGGTAACTTGTGGGTGTTGCAAGTCTCCATTGTAGTCTGTATCGGTTGTCCCAAAATAAGTTTTTTCTTCACGTGGCAAGACAAAAACCATACGGCCGTCATTTAACCCTGTGTCAACATAGACAGGTTGAGACACCGGCAATTTTTGACGGTCCACTACCAAATGCACTCCTTTTGTAGGACGCATTTGATGAATCGGTTGTCCCTTATGAGAGAATTGACGAATCTCATCACTCCATGGTCCTGTGGTATTGATGACCAATTTAGCCTTGATGATGATTTCTTGATCTGTTAATAAATCACGCGCCTTAACACCGATAATCTGCCCTTTATCATCTAGCAAGAAATCTTCTGCCTTCACGTGGCTGGCAATAAGAGCCCCATCACGATTAGCACGCTTAATATTCTCAATAACAAGCCTTGCATCATTATTGCGGAAATCAAGGTAAACGCCGCCACCAAGCAAGCCTTCTTGTTTTAAGTCTGGTTCTCGTTTTAAGACTTCTTCTTTGGTTAACACCTTATTGGCCGCTGGCGTATTGGACACGCCTGCTAAAAGATCATACAAATCCATAGCGACCTTCAAACGGAACATGCTAAAGGTGCTGCCAGGTTCGTCATAAACAGGTAATAACATAGGATCTGGCTTAGGAATATGAGGTGCAATCTGTTGGACCACAGCACGTTCTGAAACAGTATCTGAGACGACTTCAACGTCAAACTGTTTCAAGTAACGAAGTCCCCCATGAACCAATTTGGTCGACCGACTGGAGGTTCCTTCCGCAAAATCTTGCATCTCAATCAGACCGGTATCTAGGCCACTAGCTGCCGCTTGAAGCGCCACACCAGCACCCGTAATACCTCCCCCAATAATCAGTAGGTCTAAATCTCTTTCTTGCATTTTTTGGAGAGCTAAACGTCTTGTCTCTTTTGAAAATTCCATTCCATCCTCCTCTAATTATTCTGCGTCATCGACTTGCGTGAACACTTGAGTTGCTTTAACAGCGCGTTTCCAACCTTTATACAATTTTTCCTTGCGAGATTCATTCATGCTAGCTTTGAAGAGTTGTCCAGTGGCGTTTAATTCCTTCAAAGCATCCATATCTTCCCAATACCCCACAGCAAGTCCTGCCAAGAAAGCTGCTCCTAGAGCTGTTGTTTCTAAATTTTTAGCACGAGCGATGTCAATCCCCAAAATATCAGCCTGGAATTGCATGAGCATATTATTCATGGCCGCACCGCCATCCACACGGAGTTGTTGAATGTCAATACCTGAATCCACCTGCATGGTATCAATAACATCTCGCACTTGATAGGCGATAGATTGCAAGGTTGCTTTGACAAAGTCTTCTTTGCTGGTACCACGTGTCAACCCAAAGACAGAGCCACGCGCATTAGAATCCCAGTAAGGAGCTCCTAAACCGGTAAAGGCAGGCACAACGTAGACTTCATCATCACTGGTAGATGCTAATGCCAGCTGTTCAGATTCTGGTGAGGTCTCAATCATTTTAAGACCATCTCGCAACCATTGAATGGCAGAGCCTGCAATAAAAATAGAGCCTTCTAAAGCATAGTGAACCTTCCCATTAATCCCGTAACCAATGGTGGTCAAAAGGTTATTACTCGATAGCTGCATCTCATCACCAGTATTCATGATGATGAAAGAACCGGTTCCATAAGTATTTTTCACCATACCAGGCTCAAAGGCTAACTGACCAAATAGGGCTGCTTGTTGGTCACCTGCCATACCAGAAATAGGCACTTCCCCACCATAGAAGTGGAAAGGAGCCGTTTTGCCATAAACTTCAGAATTGGATTTAACCTCTGGCAGCATCGCCTTAGGAATATTTAGCAAGTCAAGAATCTCATCGTCCCACTTGAGCTCTTTGATGTTATAAATCATGGTTCTGGCAGCATTGGAGTAATCCGTCACATGAACTGCTCCATCTGTTAATTTCCAAACCAACCAAGTATCAATGGTTCCAAAAAGTAACTCACCTTTTTCAGCTCGTTCTTGAGCACCTGGCACATGGTCTAAAATCCAACGGATCTTAGTTGCAGAAAAGTAAGCATCAATAACCAAGCCTGTTTTTTCGTGAATCATTGCTGTGTGGCCATCTTGTTTGAGTTGCTCAGCAATTGGAGCGGTTTGGCGCGACTGCCACACAATAGCGTTATAAATCGGAAGACCTGTCTTTTTGTCCCAAACAACAGTTGTCTCACGTTGGTTGGTAATACCAATGGCATCAATTTGTTCCGGCTTGATACTGGATTCAATAAAAGCACCAGCAATCACAGACTGGACAGAATTCCAAATCTGATTGGCATTGTGTTCTACCCAACCTGCCTGTGGAAAAATCTGTGGGAACTCTTTCTGGCTACTGCTAATCTTTTCTCCTTTTTTATTGAAAATGATTGCCCGTGAACTAGTGGTTCCCTGGTCAATGGCCATGATGTACTTTTCTTGTGACATGCGTCATCCTCCTTTTTAGTAAGCGTTTTCTTTTTCTTGTTTCTATTATAACGAAATTTGATGCAAATGTATTATCAGAAATTTTTAAAGGGTCAAAAAAACTGATAAGATACCTATCTCACCAGTCAATTTTTTCCTAACCTTTCTCAACAATGATACCTGCTAGTATCTCACATGTCTTTCAAAAAAAGAGCCCTATGGCCACTCTAAAGATTCAGAGTCAGCGCATAGAGCCGTAGAGAACTATGTCTCTTAACCATCAGGGCATTATTCCCAACGTCTAAGAGACTATAGGCCATTGGACACGATTGTCATTTCTTGGATGATCATGAAGCATTCCTATTCATTAATCGGTTCAGAGGATTTTTCCACAATGTCACCTGTGTTAGCATCAATAGTGTAGCTGTATTCCTGATCTTTATGATGGAATTCAATGTCATAGACTGCCATGCCATCTTCATTTTCTTGACTAACGGTTACCATTTCAGCACCTGCTTCTGACACAGAAGCATCCTTAAAGGCAATTGATTTTGCTTTGTCTTCTGAAAGTTTAACTTTCTTGCTAGTTTGGCTTGTTTTTGGTTGATTATCCATGTGATCATCTTTATCATCCATGTCACAAGCAGCAAGACTAAGTAAAGAGAGGCTGGCTATGGCTAAGAGAGAGAGTTTTTTAATTGTCATAAGTACTACCTTCTTTCTTTTATTGGTTCTATTATAACCCAAACACATGATTTTTCCCAATATTTTGACTACACAATATAAAAACGTGTGGTCACTTCGGAAGTGTGATGCCGCTAGATAACAGTCCTCACGATAAACAAAAAGCAGCCCTAGAGCTGCTTTTCTTATGAATTCGGGTCATCTAGTGAACGACCGTGCAAGCCTTTTTCGCGTTGCACCTGTCTTAATTTTTCAGGTGTCACGTCATTGCCTTCTTCATCCACAAGCTTAATGCCTTCGATATGGTGTCTAACAGAACGACGATAGCCTTCAATGTATTCTTCACGGAGTTTTGCCTGTTCCACTTTTTCTGGACCGGTTAGTCCTACCGTTTTTTTCTTTTTAGCAAGCTCATTGATACGAGCGATTTTTTTAGGATCCATACGGTGTTACTAAGGGCAGTTGACAGCAACAAGTTATGTGGGAGTCTCTTCTTATTTTTCAGAAAAGAAATGCCTACTTCTTTACTTGTCACAAAGGAACGTCTCTAGAACATCTAAGAGTTTCTTCTCAACTGTCCTCTCCTTTCTAATTACTTGGTGTTTAACTGATTGAATGCTGCAACACTCTTTGCCTTGCCAACCAAGGCAGCTAAGAGAGCTAAACGATTGTTTTTAATAGCCTGGTCGTCTGCCATAACCATAGTATTATCAAAGAAGTCGTTAATTACAGGGCGAAGTGCAAAAACTTGTTCGACTTGGTTCTCGGCACTTCCCTCTAAAGACAAGGATTGAATAGCTGCAAACAAAGCTTGTTCGTGGTCATTCTCAAAGAGACTAGGGTCTACACGGACAGACGCGTCCGCTTTTTCTGCCAAATTAAAGGCACGTGATAAGGACTCAACTGATGGTTTATAATTTTCTTTATGACTAGCGTTCACAAGTGCTTCAGCTGCCGCTAACATTTCAGGAACTACAAAGGTTGAACTCTCTAAAACTGCTTCACGAATATCTTTTGGAACTGCTTTACCCATCATCTTATCCACACGAGCTCGAATAAAACTCATCACATCCGCCTTATTGGCATAGGTCAAACTATCAAAGGACAAGTCATATAAGCTATCTACCAGCTTATCCATTGGGATGCGCCATCCAAAATGATCAAGAATACGGACAATCCCTTGGGTTGCACGACGTAGAGCATAAGGGTCATTAGAGCCAGATGGAATCAATCCAACAGAGAAGAAGGAAAGAAGGGTGTCTAATTTATCTGCTAAAGCTAGGACTGCACCAACTTTTGTTTCAGGCAGAGCCCCTTCTGCAGCATCTGGTAAATAGTGTTCACGGATTGCTGTTGCCACTGCAGGGTTCTCACCAGCTAATAAAGCATATTTTTCACCCATAATACCTTGCAGCTCGTCAAATTCACCCACCATACCTGTTAACAGGTCAAACTTGTAAATCTGAGCAGCACGGTCAACAGCTGCCTCTTCCTCAGCAGATAAGTTAGCTTCTTTAGCGAGGGATGCTGCAATGACGCGTGTACGATCCATATGTTCAGTAAGAGATCCAATTTTTTCATGGAAAGTCACGTTAGCTAGCTTGGCTACTAAGTCTGCAATCTGTAATTTTTGGTCTTCACGCCAGAAGAATTCACCATCTTCCAAGCGAGCCACCAAGACTTTTTCATTCCCTTTAATAACATTGTCAATGGCTTGGTCATTACCATTACGAACAGAAATAAAGTTTGGCATCAAGCGACCTACTTGATCACGTACGACAAAATAGCGTTGGTGGTTTTTCATCGATGTCACAAGCACTTCCTCGGGAACATCAAGGTATTTCGCATCAAAACTTCCCATAAAGGCCGTTGGGAATTCGACCAAGTTCGAGACCTCGTTGAGCAAGACAGCATCAATATCCACTTGTACTCCTTGGGCCGCCTCAATTGCCTTGATTTGCTCCACAATCATCTCTTGACGCTCTTTAGCATCAGCGATAACAAACTGGCTGCGCAAATCATCCTCATAAGAGTCTGCACTGGTGATGGTCGTCTCTTTTCCAAGGAAACGGTGGCCACGGCTAACGCGTTCAGAATGGATATCCAAGAAGTCAAGGTCCAGAGCTTCATCATCCAAGAGTACAGTCAAGGTGTGAACAGGACGAATGTATTCAAAACTATTTTTAGCCCAGTGCATGCTGACTGGGAAAGTCATTGCTGTCAACACTTCTGCAACCCCTAGAAGCACTTCCTTAGCAGGTTTTCCAGCTTCGTGTTTAGTCACATAAACGTATTCTTCTCCTTTGACTTCGCGGAATTCGATAGCATCTGTGGTTAAACCTTTACCACGAACAAAACCTTGTGCCGCCTTTGAGAAGTTGCCATCTGCGTCCAAGGCGATTTTTTTAGCAGGGCCTTTGAAATCCTCGGTCAAGTCTGTTTGTTGATCAGCAAGCCCAATCACACGCGCCGCCAAGCGACGTGGTGTTGAAAAGGTTTGTATATTTTCAAAAGAGAGACGGTTTTCTGTCAAGAAAGTCGCCAAGCGCTCTCCCAGTTGTTTTTCACTTGGTGTGACCACATAGGCTGGAAGTTCTTCCAAACCAAGTTCGATTAGTAGATTTTTGCTCATTTTATTCTCCTACTTTTTCTTGATGCTTTTCTTAGGGGGCTCGGACGGCAGCAAACTCCCTTGGAGTTTCATGCCTAATTTTCAAGCCTACAGTCTTGAAAATTCCTTCAAAGATCAAGGAAGACACCTTAATCTTTGTTCGCCTACAGCGAAAAGCATCCCTAGAGGCGACCTTCGGTCGCACACTTCTTGCTCACTCTTAACATTACAAAGCTCGCAACTAAGATCATCTTTAAGACAACTTATTCGCCATCTTCAGCTAGTAAAGCTGCTCGTGTTTCTTCGTCCAAGAGTGGGAAGCCAAGCTTCTTGCGTTCTGCAACAAAGGTCTTAGCAACGACACGTGCTAAGTTACGAATACGAGCAATGTAGCCTGCGCGTTCTGTGACGGAAACCGCTCCACGAGCATCTAACAAGTTAAAAGTATGCGAACATTTAAGCACATAGTCATAGGCTGGATGAACCAAGCCTTCTTCCAAAGCACGCGCTGCTTCTTTTTCAAATTTCTCAAAATTTTCTAGCAACATGTCTTGGTTGGAGACTTCAAATGAGTACTTCGAATGTTCATACTCAGGTTGCAAGAAGATTTCACCATATTTAACACCCGGTGCCCATTCAATATCGTAAACCGAATCAACTTCTTGAATATAAGAAGCCAAACGTTCAAGCCCATAGGTTACTTCTGCTGTTACTGGAGAAGTTGCAAGGCCACCAACTTGTTGGAAGTACGTAAACTGCGTGATTTCCATCCCATCTAGCCAGACTTCCCAACCAAGTCCAGCAGAACCTGTTGACGGGTTTTCCCAGTTATCTTCAACGAAGCGAATGTCATGCTCCAAAGGGTTAATGCCTAATTTCTCCAAAGACTCAAGATAGAGCTCTTGAATATTTGATGGCGATGGTTTCATAACCACTTGGAATTGATGGTGTTGGTAAAGACGATTTGGGTTTTCCCCGTAACGACCATCAGCCGGACGGCGTGACGGTTCTACATAAGCCGCATTCCATGGCTCAGGACCAATAGCACGCAGGAAGGTATACGGACTCATGGTCCCAGCACCCTTTTCATTATCATAAGCCTGCATGAGCATACACCCCTGGTCATTCCAGTATTGTTGTAAGGTCAAGATGATTTCTTGAAAAGTCAGTTTTTTAGACATAGTGTCCTCCATTATAAATTTCTTGCGACAGGAGCCGTTTGTCGCCGACAATGCGGCAAACGACGAGTTAGTACAGTATCAAGCTCAATCGTACTAGCAATGAGCGTGTGACAATACGACTAAAAGGAGAAAGTTGCTATTGACACTGTGAAAAGTCAATTTTTTTGTTGACAGAAATTCTCCATTCTTAAGGTTTAATGTCTTGTGACGTGAGTATCAGCAGCCAATAATGCTGCTGACAGCGAGCTAGTGCATAGGCTAGGCCAGTCGCTATTCAGCGACTGCTGTTTGGCATCAGACTGGTTATGTTTATTTCCCGGTGTCTACTCCTGCTTCTTGTAGGTAAGCAAACTCCTTGGTAATCGCTTTTTATACAGTTGAAGCTTTGATTCAAAGACCCCGCTATTGAGTGAGTCAATAACAAAAAACCACGCTCCTCGCCTCCCATGTCCATAGACATAGGGGCGTCAAAACGCGGTTCCACCCTAATTTATTACTTCATTGTCTTTTAATTGTAGTTCAAGTCAAGTCAGATGGTCTTTTTCAAACCTCACTTGAACAGAAAGCGCCAATCAACAATCCTAACATTCGGCTCTCACCACCCCGAACTCGCTTAAGATAAGAAACTTGTCATTTTCTTTCCTAACGACTAGTTTAACATAAAATACCTGACTTGTCTAATAAGGAACTAGCATTCAGCGCGCCGTACGCATGAAAACTTTCTCTTCATCCTTTTGTGCCCGGACATCAATTTTGAAAAGATTCCTTTTTAAATCAATCATCTGCTTAGCCTCTTTCTCCAAATAATTGGGCTAAATAATCTTTCAAATGGACAGAAATATACCGTTGTTTGCGACGATAACTGAGGTCTTTTTTAGGAAATACCATCACTTTGAGAAAATATAAGCACATTTTTCGGATAAGATTTAGGTTAAATGC
>NZ_JBWKAI010000007.1:0-77613 GCF_056500955.1 Streptococcus sp. F2 | reverse complement strand
GTAGTCACCTCATCTATAGTGTACTACTTTGATTGATTTTGTCATTATGAATCTAGTTTTCTGAAAACAAAAGTTTCTTCATGCGTTTGGCGTGATTTCCCTAAATGTTGAACATAAGTCACCTGTGTCCTAGACATAAGGTAAACCGTTGACTTCACTTTTTTTCTAGATTATACTGATAAGTGAAGCGTTATGGAGAAAACTAACCGTTCAAGATATCCTTTCTAGCGCTTAGTGTTACGACGATTAAAAGGAGAAAGACATGTCATCACATTATTCCCGTCAACAGAAACCTCGTAAATCAGGAGGTGTTCCTACACAACATATTAAAACCGGCTTTACTGCTTTTCAAAAATCTATTGCCCTCATCGGTAGTATCTTGAGTATTATTGTGGCGACTATTACCATTACTCGAGCTTTACAACCAGCTCCAGATACAAAAACTGACAATACATCAAAAGAATCTAGCAATACCATCGTCAAGATTATCGAGAAAGACTCCTCCCAAGGAAATCAGACCCATACGGACTCATCAGAAAATAGCGATGAGACTAAAACAAATTTACCACCATCTTCTACCGTTCCTTCTCACAACGATACAACTCCTACAACACCTGATACTCCTTCAACAACTGAAGGAACACAACTTCCCAATGCAGCAGGAACTGAAGATGCCAATACTGGCCTTCCTACCAATCCTTAAAAACTTTAACATTGCTTACTAGCATCAGTAGATGAAAAAGATAGGACATTATGATGTGTACGCACAATAGTATTGCTTGGATTCACACTTTTAAGGCTAATGGACGAAAAACTGATTTAGACCGGATGGCTTGGCTACTTGAAGCCCTAGGCCGACCACAAGATCAATTTCCTGCTATTCACGTTGTTGGAACTAATGGCAAAGGATCTGTGACCGCTTATTTGCAACATATTTTTACAGTTTCTAGTTATCGGGTTGGAACCTTTACGTCACCTTTTATAGTGTCCTTTCATGACCGTATTTGCCTCAATGGACAACCTATTTCTGAGCAAGATCTAGACTGCTGTGTGAAGGCCATCAAACCTATACTGACTAAAATGGCTCAAGATACCCAATGGGATCGACCAACTGAGTTTGAGTTGGTGACGCTCCTTATGTTTTACTACTTTGCTAACCTTAGGCCAATCGACATTGCCATTATTGAGGCTGGAATCGGTGGAAAAACCGATGCAACAAATGTCTTCCACGCTTTAGCAGTTGTTTGCCCTTCTATTAGTTTTGATCACCAAGAACGTCTCGGTCATAGTTTAGCTGATATAGCTCAGCAAAAAGCTGCTGTTATCAAAGCCAAGGAGCCTGTTGTCATTGGCCAACTTGATCCGGAGGCCAGCCAGGTTTTTAAACACCGTGCTCAAATAACCAAGTCAACAGTTTATCAACTTGGGGAAACCTTCCATCTACTGCCTTCAGAAACTAGCTTCAGCTTTCAATGTGAGGATGTTATCCTAACTGATCTGCACTTAAAATTACTAGGTCAACATCAAAAAGCAAACGCCTGCCTGGCCATTATGACAGCTCAGTTACTTAGAAAATCCTTTCCTCAACTATCTCCAGAAACGATGCAAACAGGAATCGAAGTAGCAACTTGGCCCGGACGTTCTGAATTTATACGTCCTAATCTGCTGTTAGACGGTGCCCACAATCCAGATTCTATTGCCAAGTTAAAGGGCTTACTGCAAGAAGAATTTCCTAAACGTCCTATTCACATTCTCTTTGCAGGTCTCAAACGTAAACCTTTAGCCGACTTGCTGGCACAACTAGATACTTTTGAGGTATCTGTCACGACTTTTGATTTCCCTGAAGCAAATCTTTTAGAGGACTATCCTGATAAATATCCACGGGTAAAAGATTATAGAGACTGGTTACAAGATTCCTTAACATCTGATGAACTCTTTGTTGTTACAGGATCACTTTATTTTATCTCCGAGGTAAGGCAATATTGTCTGAGCAACGCAAATATCTTTAAAAACACATTCCCCTAATCACCTAACAAAAAACGATGCTAGCAGTTTAGAAGACTTTCCTCAAAAACTGTTAACATCATTTTTTATTGCCTTAAGCTACATTTTTAGCGCATAGTGACAAATTCTTCTGCGCCCGTTGGGTGAATAGCGACAGTATTATCAAAGTCTGCTTTGGTTGCCCCCATCTTAATAGCCACTGCAAATCCTTGAATCATTTCATCAACCCCATAGCCGATTCCGTGAAGACCAACTATTTTTTCGGTATCCCCAACCGTTACCAACTTCATCAAGCAGGGTTGGAGATGATTTGTTACAGCAGTAAACATGGAAGTGAAGCGAGATTGATAGACCTTAACCGCTTCTTGACCATACTCTTTAATAGCTTCATCCTCAGATAAGCCAATGGACCCAATAACAGGATGGCTAAAAATCACGGTTGCCACATTTTGGTAGTCTAATTTCTCATCACTTTTACCATTAAAAAGGCGTTCTGACAAACGACGGCCTGCAGCAACAGCAACCGGGGTCAAAGCAAGTTTACCATTGACATCACCTACTGCATAAATCCCTTTAACCGATGTGTTTTCATAAGCATCTGTCTTAATATAGCCTTTCTCATTTAAAGCCACCCCTGTTTTGTCAAGTCCAAAACCTTCTAGATTAGGCTTGCGACCGATAGCCCAAATAAGCTGATCAACCTCAATTTCCTTGCCATCTTTGAGGTAAAGGGTCAAGGACTCATCAGTATTTTTGACAACCTTTGCCACTTCTGCATGAGTGTGTAAGCGCGGCCCATTAACTGCCATTTCATCAACTAAGACATCAACAATGGTTTTGTCAAAACTTCTTAAAGGTCGATCGTGACGAATAAATAAATCCGTCTCTGACCCCAAAGCCTGTAAAACACCAGCAAGCTCCACAGCAATATAGCCTGCTCCAACCACAGCCGTACGTTTAGGTAATTCATCCAAGGCAAAAAATCCATCTGAACTAATCCCAAATTCGGCCCCTTCAATATCTGGGAACACAGGGTGTCCTCCTGTAGCAATCAAAATATGCGGTGCAGTATAAGTTTGTCCTGCTATTTCCACAGTATGAGCATCTTTAAAAACAGCATAGTCATAGATACGGTCAACACCATTCTGGTCAAAACCACGCTCATAGGATGCGTGAATCCGATCAATATAAGCTTGGCGGTTTGCTTTTAATTGTTTAAAATCAAATGTTTTCTCTGAAAAGTCGAATCCATAATCCTTAGCGTAAGTCCCTAAAATATCTGCTACTTGAGCTCCATACCACATGACTTTTTTGGGAACGCAGCCTAGGTTAACACAGGTTCCCCCAATCTCTTTACCTTCAGCTAACAATACTTTGGCCCCATGCATGGCTGCTCTGTTAGCAGAAGCAATTCCTGCGCTTCCTCCACCAATAACAATGTAATCGTAATGATTGACCATTTCTATCACCTATTGCTTTCTAATACAATATTTTAAATGACGGATAATAAGGCAACTTCTATTTCACCAACACAACAATCAGCCTACTACTCCCATCACTTTATTTGACTATAACACAAATGTCAGGGAGTCTCAACTCTCTGATACATCAAGGATAAATCCACAAAAAAACAGACTGTGACAAATTCGTCAACAATCTGATTTTTCCTTTAAGCTTCCCTTACTTGACCAAATCTTTCAACGGAGCAAAGACGATACGTTCAATGTCGCTCATATAAACGGACAAAGCCTGTTGGGCTTCAAAATATGATTTCAGATGATCATTAGCTTCAATCTTTTGGCTAAGTTCTTGAATGCTTGTTTGTTCTTCAGCCGTTGGCATTTGGCCTGATTGCATCATCCCTTGGATTTTTTCTTGCATAGCGACAAACTCATCAAACAGTTGGCTAGCACTAGCGTCTGCTTGAATCGTTTCTTTCACTTCCAACACTTTTTGGTATTCTGGAAGAGCACGAATCGCCCTTTCAAGTCGATTGGCATCATCATAAATTTCTTGTGACATGACGAGTCTCCTTTATCATTTACTACTTGTAATCATATCATAAAAGCTTCAGTCTTGCTATCTAAAACTGTTTGACATAAGACCGATAGTCTGAAAATGCTTTTTCCAAATCAAGCATCGTATCCGAAGAAAAGGTTTCTAAGATTTCTTGGACAAGAACGGTTGCGACGACATTTTCCATGATAACCCCTGCAGCTGGTAAAGCCGTTGGATCAGAGCGTTCCACCGTTGCTTTATAAGGTTCATGACTATCAATATCTATCGACATGAGTGGTTTATACAAAGTAGGAATGGGCTTCATAACCCCTTTAACAACAAGAGGTTGTCCTGTGGTCATGCCACCTTCAAAGCCCCCTAAATGATTGGTTTGACGCCCATATCCCTCATCAGCATCCCAGATAATCGGGTCCATCACTTGAGAGCCTTTCAGAGAGGCCATGTCAAATCCAAGGCCAAATTCAACCCCCTTAAAAGCATTAATGGAAAGAACTGCTTGAGCCAGTTTGGCATCTAATTTTCTGTCCCACTGGACATAAGAACCTAGACCTGCTGGCACACCTTGAACAATTGTCTCAATGGTGCCACCAATGGTATCACCTTCTTTTTTAATAGTATCAATATAGGTTTTGATTTCTACCTCTTGATGCGGATTGATAATAGACAATTCTGATTGGCGAGCTGCCTCCTTCATAGCTGATAGAGATATCTTTTTAGGGATCTCAATAGGAATCCCTCCAAAAACCAAAACATGGTTGAATATCGTAATTCCCAATTCAGTGAGAATACGTTTGGCGATAGCTCCAACTGCGACCCGCATGGTCGTCTCTCTAGCCGAAGAACGCTCCAAAGCATTTCGTAAATCGTCAAAACGATACTTTATCCCACCCACCAAGTCAGCATGACCAGGTCGAGGGTGTTTAACGCGTCTCTTACTTTTAAAGCTTGCCTCAATATCTTCAATGGCCATAATATCTGTCCATTTTTGATGGTCTTTATTGATCACCGTTAAGGTAATTGGAGAACCTGTCGTTTTACCATGTCGAACGCCTGATGATATTACCACACGATCAGATTCAATGCTCATTCTAGCTCCACGGCCATAGCCGCCCTGTCGCCGTTTTAATTCCTGATCAATATCCGCTGGGCTAAGACTTAGACCAGCTGGCACACCTTCAACAATTGCTGTCAAGGAAGGACCGTGAGATTCTCCTGCTGTCAAATAACGCATCTTATCTCTTTTCTCCTTTTAAGTTTAGTTTTCCCTAGATAAAGGAAAAACATTATTCCTGAGCTTTCAAGGGAATAATGTCTTCTTGATGATTCATTTTAATGAGAAGTGTCTGCTTCTAACACTTCAATAATACGTTTCATATCGCTAAGACTAACTTGCCCTGAAGCACTAGCCTGATCGAGAGAAACAAAGGTCCAAGAGGATCCAACCACATCCCCAGCTAAACGCGATAACCTACCGAGTTTTCCCATAGATATAGTCGCAAATTCTTGCTCAGGATTGAGCGTTTTAAAGCCTCTAGTGTAATTCATTAAATCAAGGACATCTTGCTCACTCTCTGGCATCACTGCAATTTTTACCACTCTAGGTGCCAGTTTAGTCATCTCGGAGAAAGCTTCCATCAAGTTTTCAGGAGTTTCTTCAAAATTATGGTAAGACAAGACTAGATTTGGAAAATCAAGCATTTCATGAAAAACAGCTTTATGACTAAAATATTCAAAGTCAATATAGTCAGGATTATAGATTGCGTTAATCTCTTTAATCACCGCAACGTATTCCTGATCCGAAAGGGCAATATTGCCCCCTTCTTTGTCTGTACGAAGAGTAAAGATAATTTCTTTTCCAGCAAATTTTTCAAAAATAGCAGGCGCTACTGAGACAATTTCCTCTTTAGGAAGGTAGTCTGCTCGCCATTCGACTAAATGGACATCCTCATACTTGGAGATATCAATAGCTTGAGCCTCTTCAACATTTCTTGGCATGACTGGTGCTACAATTTTCATTCTCGTACCTTTATAGTAAATACCTTTAAATAATTACTTCTTTCATCTGCTTTATTGATAGTAAAGTCACTTGGAAGCTGCTGGAGACACATGGACTCCGGTCGACGATTTCCAAATCCTTTGATAATTTGCTTTTTAAACTGATTAACAGTCATATTGGCAGCATTTGTTGAAGCGATAATGGTTCCCTCAGGACTCAATATGTCCAATGCCTCAGTGATTAATTTATGGTAATCTTTGCTAACAGAGAAGGTTTGCTTTTTATTTCTTGCAAAACTAGGTGGGTCAATCACAATCACATCAAAGGTTAAGTTTTTGCGTTTAGCATATTTAAAATAGTCAAAAACATCCATCACCACAAAATGATGGGTACTCAAGTCCAAGTGATTCTGTTCAAAGTGAGCAACTGATAGCTCTCTAGACCGTTTCGCTAAATCCACCGATGTTGTCTCAAT
Source organism: Streptococcus sp. F2 (assembly GCF_056500955.1). Taxonomy (NCBI): domain Bacteria; kingdom Bacillati; phylum Bacillota; class Bacilli; order Lactobacillales; family Streptococcaceae; genus Streptococcus; species Streptococcus sp. F2. Next base: position 71,119 of record NZ_JBWKAI010000007.1, on the reverse strand, counting down.
AGCTCCTCCCATTGCTGCAGCTACTGAAAAAGCTGCTGTGTAGGAGAACATATTAAGCAGAGATTTCCCCAATGCCAATCCATCTACCAAGGCTTTTCGGACATCGTGTTGGTCCAGAAAAATCCCTGTCATCAAGCCGTCATTTAAGAAAACCTGATAGGCAACACCATTTTCTACAATAGAAAAACTATCCTCTGCTTGCTCACCATATAAGTGAGCCGACTCAGGTAGTGAACCCTTAAAACGATTCTTTTCATAGGCTCCTCTAACCTCAGGGAAAATCTCTTGAAATGCCTCGATAATCATCTCTTTTTCTTGGTAAACAAAAGCATTATACCATGAAAAGACAGCGAAATCCTTGTAGAGGTCAATCGTCAGTCCTCCAAAGTTATCACCTTCTTGGTTGAACAGACGGTAGGCGTTGGTCAAGTCCGATTGGGCAAACTGTTGCCTCTTACTCTTAGCAACTGTAAATAAGTCAATAAAGTAAGCCTTAGACAACTGCGTTACGGTTGAGCCAAGATACCAGCCAATCCCTTTGTTTTGCTTAGAGATATAAGCCATCCCAAGCGGGCGATTAGCTTTGGTCACCAGTTGTACTAACTGGTCCTCCTGCTCTAGATTTGGAAAGTCCTTTTCATCTAATAATTGTACCCCTGCTGTTAACTTCTTTTCCACAAAAGAATCAATATAGAGTTTATTCATAGTTTTTATTATAACAAAATCTGATAAAAAATCCTACTAAATTTGAACTTATGACAAGCATTAGCCCCATATTTTTGATATAATTTAATCTGAGATTTTATTTGGAGATTATATTTTTAGGAAAAAATGATAAGGAAGTTCCTACTGTGAAGAAATTTAAAACACTTATCACAGGCTTTATCAATACAAGATTAGGATTTATTATCACCCTCCTCTTCTGTTATTGGCTAAAGACGCTGTGGGCATATCATACAGATTTTTCGCTAGATTTGGGAAATGCATACCAAGTCTTTCTAACTATTATTAACCCAATCCCATTAGCATTATTACTATTGGGATTTGCCCTTTATATTAAGAATACACGAGCTTTTTACATCAGCTCTTGGGTTGCTTACATCATTCTCAACCTTCTCTTAATATCCAATTCTATTTATTACCGAGAATTTTCAGACTTTATCACAGTTAGCGCTATGTTAGCTAGTAGTAAAGTTTCAGCTGGTTTAGGAGATTCTGCTCTAAACCTTTTGCGGATTTGGGACATCGTTTATATTCTTGATTTTATCATTTTGATTAGTCTCACTATCACTAAAAAAATCAAAAAAGACCACAGGCCTTTTAATAAGCGCGCTGCCTTTGCCGTTACTGCTCTTTCGAGTTTACTTCTTTCGGTTAACCTCTTTTTAGCCGAAATTGACCGACCAGAATTACTGACACGCGGTTTTTCAAACACTTATATTGTTAGAGCACTAGGGCTGCCAGCCTTTACCTTATACAGCGGTAACCAAACTTATCAAGCTCAAAAAGAGCGAAATGGTGCTACCGCCGAAGAGTTGGTTGATGTTAAATCTTATGTCAAAGATCACTATGCTGCCCCTGATCCTCAATATTTTGGTATTGGAAAAGGGAAAAACGTCATTGTTATCCATCTGGAGAGTTTCCAACAATTCCTCATCGACTACAAATTAAAAGATGGGGATAAGGAATATGAAGTTACACCTTTCATTAATTCTCTCTACCATTCTAATGGCACCTTGTCTTTCTCAAACTTCTTTCACCAAGTGAAAGCCGGAAAAACATCAGATGCCGAAACCATGATGGAAAATTCCCTATTTGGACTCAACAGTGGGTCATTCATGGTTAACTATGGTGGAGAAAACACTCAGTTTGCAACGCCTGGTATCCTTGCACAAAATGGGGGCTACACAAGTGCGGTTTTCCACGGAAATGTCGGGACTTTCTGGAATCGTAACAATGCTTACAAGCAATGGGGTTATAATTACTTCTTTGATTCTAGTTACTTCTCAAAACAAACTGACAAAAACTCATTCCAGTATGGATTGAATGACAAGTATATGTTTAAGGACTCCATTAAATACCTTGAACAAATGCAGCAACCCTTTTACACTAAATTTATTACTGTAAGTAACCACTATCCCTACACCAGCCTAAAAGGTGAAAGCAATGAAGAAGGTTTCCCACTAGCCAAAACAGATGATGAAACCATCAATGGTTATTTTGCCACAGCCAATTATTTAGATGCTGCCTTGAAATCATTTTTTGATTATTTAAAAGCAACTGGCTTGTATGAGAATTCTATCTTTGTTTTATATGGTGACCATTATGGTATTTCAAATTCTCGTAATTCTAGCCTTGCTCCTCTTCTAGGTAATGACTCTGAGACCTGGTCAGAATATGATAACGCCATGCTTCAGCGAGTTCCTTATATGGTTCATATTCCAGGATACACCAATGGTGGTGTTAAAGACACCTTCGGTGGTGAAATTGATGCTCTTCCAACCTTACTCCATATCTTGGGGATTGATACCAGCAACCTTGTTCAACTTGGTCAAGATCTCCTATCGCCTCAAAATAGCCAAATTGTCGCTCAGCGTACCTCTGGTACCTATATGACACCAGAATACACTAATTACAGTGGCCGACTTTACAATACTCAGACAGGTTTAGAAATTACCAATCCTGATGAGGTGACCATGGCTAAGACTAAAGAAATTCGTGCAGCTGTGGCTCAACAATTAGCAGCCAGTGACGCTGTCCAAACCGGAGATCTCTTACGATTTGACACGAATAATGGCTTAAAAGTGATTGATTCTAGCAAGTTTGTTTATACCAAACAATTAAAACAGATGAAAGATATTTCATCTAAGCTTGGCTCTCATTCAACTAGCTTATATAGTAAAAATGGTAACAAATCAACTCAGAAGCTTTTTAAAGCCCCATCTTACTTGGAATTAAATCCTAAAGAAGCTGAAAAGACTGAAGCAACAACTGGCCCTGCGCCTAAAGAAGAGACTGATAAACCTAAAGAATAAAACCGTAAAGCTTAACACTATTAATAAGAGGCAGAAACATGCGTTTCTGCCTCTTATCTTTTCTCTGACTCTATTCAATAACGCTTATTACCAAAACAAACAATGTCGATTATTATGACCTCAATTCTCTTCTTTAGTTCACGTTAATTTATTCAACCCCAATGTTACCACTCAGTATCTTAAGCTACTTCGATGATCAATTACTATCAATGAGTTACACGATAACTAATATCAGTAAAAAAGGAGTCAAGCTCATCGTTGTCTCCTTTTTCTTATTCTTTATTATTTGCCAAGTTTTGCTTTAGCTGCATCAGCAAGAGCTGTGAAAGCTGCTGCATCAGATACTGCCAAGTCAGCAAGCATTTTACGGTTTACTTCGATTTCAGCAAGTTTCAAACCGTGCATCAATTGTGAGTATGACAAACCGTTCATACGTGCAGCCGCGTTGATACGAGTGATCCAAAGTTTACGGAAATCACGTTTTTTCTGACGACGGTCACGGTATGCATAGTAGTAAGAGTTCATCACTTGCTCTTTTGCAGTACGGAACAAGATGTGTTTTGCTCCATAGTAACCTTTAGCTAATTTTAAAATACGTTTACGACGTTTGCGTGATACAACGCCACCTTTAACACGTGCCATTAATAATTCTCCTTCAAATAATTCTTATAATACTAGTAAATGTCTACAAAACCTAATCTTAAAGGCCTGTAACCATTGCTTTGATACGTTTGAAATCTCCTGAGCTTACCAAACCAGCTTTACGAAGATGACGACGTTGTTTTTTAGTTTTTCCGTGGAAACGGTGTGATGTGAAGGCACGGAAGCGTTTCAAACCGCCTGAACCTGTACGTTTAAAACGTTTAGCTGATGCGCGGTGTGTTTTTTGTTTTGGCATTTTAGTATTCTCCTCTTAAGATATAATTAAACTGTGACGATTACTTCTTGTCTGAAATTGGTGCAAGCTGCATAAACATTTGGCGTCCATCCATTTTTGCTCGTTGCTCAATGATAGCAATATCTTGAGTCGCTTCAGCAAAGTCAGCTAGTACCTTGGCACCAATCTCTTTATGAGTAATCATACGTCCTTTGAAACGAATAGAAACCTTAACTTTATTCCCTTTTTCAAGGAATTTACGACCGTTACGAAGCTTTGTTTCAAAGTCACCTTTATCGATAACTGGACTGAGACGAACTTCTTTGACCGTTACAACGCTTTGTTTTTTGCGTTGTTCTTTCTGTTTCTTTTGATACTCAAATTTGAACTTTCCATAGTCCATGAGTTTGGCAACAGGAGGAACAGCTTGTGGCTGGATTAAAACCAAATCAACATTTGAAGCATCTGCTAAAGCTTGTGCTTCAGATAGTGGTTTAATACCTAATTGTTCACCTTCAAGACCAACTAGACGAACTTCGCGAACGCGAATTTCATCATTAATGAATAGATCCTTTTTAGCTATGATCTTCACCTCTTTATTTTTTTAGAGAAAAACGAAAGCGGACTTGATAAATCAAGCCCGCACACAAAATATTCCGTAGGAATTTGATATGTTAGGGCCAGACAACCTAAGTCGCAAGGCGAGAAGCTCTCACTTCTGCTTTTCTCATTGCTACTATTCTAACATAGGCTCTAGGCCATGTCAACCATTTTTTCTGCTTTTTCTTGAATAAATTGCACCACACCCTCAATGGAAATACCTGTGGTATCAAACACAAGAGCATCGTCGGCAGATTTTAGGGGAGAGACTTTACGATGACTATCTTTATAATCCCTCGCCGCAATCTCTTCTTTTAGCGTCTCAAAGTCTGATTCAATACCTTTTTCCAGATTTTCTTTATAGCGGCGCTCTGCTCGTTCTTCTACTGAAGCAATCAAAAAAATCTTTAGTTCCGCATCTGGTAAAACAACTGTTCCAATATCACGACCGTCCATGATGATGGCACCAGCTTGTGCAATGCGTCTTTGCTGCTGAACCAACTCTTCTCTAATTTCTGGTAAAGCTGAGACCCAAGAAACATTGTTAGTCACATCATTTTGCCTAATGGCCAAGGTCACGTCCTCATCCCCAAGAAAAACTAATTGGGCACCATCTTCCGCTTTTTTAAAGGAAATAGGTTTTTTAGCTAATTCCTCTAAAATAAGGGATACTTCTTTACCCGTATAGCCATGTGTCAGTGCGATATAAGTTGCTGAGCGATACATAGCACCAGTGTCCAAATAAGTATAGCCAAGATTTTTTGCAATAATCTTGGCTACTGTACTTTTTCCACTTGAAGCTGGTCCATCAATCGCAATTTTAATTGCTTTCATTTCTTCCTCTTCAATTATTTAATAATCACTTGATCCCCTGGATTGGCATACCAATATCCTTGAGTCATGTGTTCTGGATTAAGTGCCTGTAACTGCTCTACAGAAATACCTGCACGTGCTGCAATAGAGGCTGCTCCCTCTCCTGCCAATACAGTAATGGTTTCTCCCGTTACTTCAGTTGAGGCTGGTGTTTCCTCGCTAGAAGCTGGTGTTTGTTCTGTTGTTGCCTGAGTTGTTGTTTTCTTTTTGGTACTAGATGCTTTTTTAACTTTTTTATGTGTTGAAGCCCCATAAAAACCAGTTGTTTCAGCCTGTTTATCACTACCACTATTTGATGTATAGAAGAAAATAAAGAGAATAGCAACAATAATGACAAAGAAAATACTTAACAAAGCCGTTAACCAAGGTGTGCTAATCAGCGCACTTCTTGATTGACGTGTTCTTGTTTCCTTATTGTCGTCAACAATCTTTTCTTCCCATGGTTCTTTAGCCATGATCTTCCCCCTTGTTAATTTAACAAAATCATATTAGAATAATACGTATGAAAGTATCTATTATCCCTGAAAAATGTATCGCCTGTGGTCTATGCCAGACCTACTCCTCTCTCTTTGATTACCATGATGACGGTATCGTCAAGTTAGCTAATTCCCTTGAAACAAGTCAAGTGATTGACCCTTCTGACAAAGACACTATTTTAGCTGTCAAAACATGCCCAACCAAGGCTCTTACCCTCGAGTAAGGGCTTTTTTGTCGTATTGATAAGCCTCAAAATAATCTAACTTAATCAAATTATCCATCAAGATAACCTCTCCTTTAAAGTAAGGATTGACTGCTAGAGCATCAAGAAAGTATTTTTTAGGCCATTTACGCATGTAAAAGAGATAACTTTTTTCTCCAACATACAAAGAAACCGTAGACTTGGTAACCTCTACCTTACTAATAGACGAAATCATCAGCTTGCGAGGTCCAAAGAGCTTAAGGGATACAATCCGAAGAACACCATTATTCTCAATGATAAAATAGCGGTGTAAGCCAATACCTACTAAAACAGCAAAAATGGCAAATAAGATAAAGACTCGACTCGGTATTTCTGTTCTTTCATAAAGTAAGGATAGCCCTATAAATATTGGAACAAAGGCAATGGACCAGTAAATGATGGACCATGATAATTCGGGCTGCCAGTGATACCTTATTTTACCAAATAATTTAATCATTTTTTATCAGTCACCTCCATAACATTCGAACTGTTCTTAGTGACTAAGGCTTGCGCACAATGCCAAGAATCACGTCAACAGCCTGTTCCATTGTTTGAAGACTGACAAACTCAAAACGTCCATGCATGTTTTCACCACCAGCAAAAATATTAGGTGTTGGAATTCCCATGAAGGAAATTTTTGAGCCGTCAGTACCTCCGCGAATAGGTTCAATGATTGGTGTAATATAAAGATCTTCCATCACTTCTTTCGCTAAATTAACAGGCGTCATATCTTTCTCAATGACTGTCTTCATATTATAATATTGATCAGTCAATTTAATAAGAACACGATCAGCACCCAATTGGCTATTCATAGTTTGAGCCAGCTGTTCAATAACTGCTTTTCTCGCTTCAAATGACGCTGTCTCAAAATCACGAATAATATAGGACGCTTGCGCCTCTTCAACTGTTCCAGTCAATCCCATCAAATGATAGAAACCTTGATAACCTTCTGTCTTTTCAGGACGATCAGCCTCAGGTAACTGATTGTGAAAATCTACTGCTAACTGGAGGGCATTAATCATTTGATCCTTAGCCGTTCCAGGATGAACATTTCTCCCCAAGAAAGTAGCTTCCAAACCTGCCGCACTAAAGGTTTCGTATTGCAGCTCACCAAGAGGTCCACCATCGATCGTATAGGCAAAATCCACATCAAAGTTCTTAACGTCAAACTTGTCAGCCCCTACTCCAATTTCTTCGTCAGGACCAAAGGCTACCTTAATCTCACAATGCTCCAATTGAGGATGAGACGTTAAAAATTCGACTGCGGTCATGATTTCAGCAATACCTGACTTGTCGTCTGCACCCAGTAAAGTAGTCCCATCTGTGGTAATCAGCGTCTGTCCAATATAGTTGTTAAGATTTGGAAATTCGTCAGGAACTAATGTATAGCCTGAATCTCCTAACTTAATATCACCACCCTGATAGTCCTCAATAATCTGCGGATTAACATGTTCGGCATTAAAATCAGCTGTATCCATGTGAGCAATAAAACCAATTTTACGCGTTAAAACTGGGCTATTGGCTGGCAAGGTCCCAATAAGATAACCATTTGCAGGATTATAGTGAACCTCCTGTAAACCAATAGCTTCCATCTCAGGTTTTAAAACCGTTAAAGCAAAGTCGGTTTGACTTGCTGTGCTAGGAGTTGACTCGGTATCTGGGTTACTTCTTGTATTAATCTTGACATATTTGATAAATCGATCTAATAAACTTTCATATTTCATAGGTCACCTCAATAGTTTCTCAATTTAATTATAGCATAAAAGGCTTTAAATAACTTGTTCAAGAGAAGTTTTTTAAAGCCTTTAGGATAGTTATGATGAAATATGATGAGAAGAATAAGAGGCCCTGACATCAAATGCTTACTTCAATTAGCTGCCTTCAGTACAACTATTATTTTTTCCTAAACATTATCTTTTCTAAATTGTTTCATAATAAGAAAATAGAGAATGATAGATAGGATAAGCCAAACAAACATACTTAATAAGAAACTCAAGGAAGCACCAAAAATATGTAATGTCTCCACTAAATGAGTCGTCACAAAAAGAGAAGTCACAAAACTTCCTATATAAGGAATCACTAAATAATGCTGCTTACGCATTGCAGTTAAAATATTATCAATAGCTGTAGCAAAACTTCCAATAGCACCCCCGACCATAATTGTCATAAATGCTACCCAAAATGATTTTAAAGGGGTGGCATAAAGAAGAGATAGCAAAGGAATTCCTAACAAGGCGCTTCCGATGAGAATAATGAGCATCGATCCAGCCAAATAAGTAAATAATCGGATTTGGATAACTTTAAACTGTGCTATATGCCCCTTCAGTAAAGCAATAGCCATCTGTGTGATTTGTGGTCTAAAAAATAGCATCATAAGATTCATCACAAAAGCTGGCATAAATAAAATATTAAAAATCGTTTGAGAGCCAAGAGGAAGTTTGTTCAAATGGCTCATAGTTTCAATTGCGTATTTAGGCTGAGTATAGATGTAAATAATCAGAAACCCATTTAAAAATAAAGGAAAACTTTCTTTTAGAAGTTGAAGACTCTTTCTCTGATTGACGCGATCCTTAAAACCAGTAAAGTCAATTCGTTCAAAATGATATCCTTTTCTAACATCATAAAAAAGAATAAAGAGGACAGAAACAAGGCAAGTCACTTGTAAGGCCACAACCAAATGTTTAGTATAAACAATCACTAGAGTGTAGAGGATAAAAATTAAACTATTTCTATAGGTTAAAGACTTACCTGCAATATCTAGGCGTTCATGTTGCTGGAACATTCCTTGGTATAAATCTGAAAAAGCATCTGTCAATCGATACAAACAAACCAATAAAATAACATTGGTTTTGTAAGGATCATTTGGTGTCATTATTAAATAGATCCCTGAAATAAGCAACATCAGAAAGGAAGTAATAAGTCTCGCCATAAAGTATTGAGTAAAAGAATATTTCTCATCAATATCTGTGGCCTGGTAATTCCTAACCTGAAATAGGGCAATTACAATCATCATATTAGCAAAAGAATAAGCAAAAGCATAACTATCTGAATCAATTGGACTTAAAAACCTTGTCACAACCATGAGCAGGACCACAGAGAGGACCGCAGCAGATAAACTACCTAGCATATTCCAAATAAAAATTTTTCTTGTTGTCATTCTCTCCTCACCATCTCCTTCTACAATTATTATTTTGGAAGGAAATAAATTAGCAGTTACTCCTATTTAATCCATAAATAAGGTAACTGCTAATCCTAAATACCCTTCGTCAGATAACCTCTAATCCTTAAAACCGTTCGGATGTTTGCTTTGCCAGCGCCATTGATCTTCACACATCCGTTTAATATCATAGTTTGCCTGCCAGTCCAGTTCTTCTTTGGCTTTAGTTCCATCGGAGTAGCAAACGGCAATATCCCCAGCACGTCTTGGAAGAATTTGATAAGGAATATCCTTACCAACAGCCTCAGACATGGTTTTAACCACCTCTAAAACAGAATAGCCTTGTCCGGTGCCCAAATTATAAATAGATAGACCAGACTCTGGCGCCAATTTTTTCAGCGCAGCCACATGCCCTTTGGCAAGGTCAACCACATGAATATAATCCCTAATGCCTGTCCCGTCAGGAGTGTTGTAATCATCTCCAAAAACACCAATACGTTCTAAACGACCAACTGCCACTTGAGTAACATACGGAACAAGATTATTAGGAATACCTGTTGGATCTTCACCAAGTTCTCCAGACTGATGTGCCCCGATAGGATTGAAATAACGTAAAATCACAATATTCCAACTCTTATCTGACTGATACAAGTCTTTTAAGATTTCTTCAACCATCAATTTGGTACGACCATAAGGATTCGTTACGGATAGAGGAAAATCTTCTGTAATAGGCACTTTATGAGGGTCACCATAGACTGTAGCTGACGAGCTAAAGATAATGTTTTTGCACTGATATTTAGCCATAACACGTAGCAAGGTCAAAGTACCAGAAATATTTGTTGTAAAGTATTTTAAAGGGATTTGTGTTGATTCACCTACCGCTTTTAAACCCGCAAAATGAATAACGGCTGAGATATCATGCTGACTAAAAATAGCATCTAAACCAGCCTCATCCAAAATATCGGTTTGGTAAAATGTTATTTTTTTTCCTGTCAGTTTTTCAACAACTTGTAAACTTTTAGAGCTAGCATTCTCTAAATTATCAACAACAATTAGTTCGTGCCCTTTTTCCAATAATTCAACACAGGTATGAGAACCGATATAGCCTGCACCACCTGTTACTAAAATTTTACTCATTTTATACCTACCATCTATCTTTCCTGCTTTAGTAGTTATTTATTTCAAAAAATTTCGGGTAAGAGCGTAGATAGCCTCTTCCCTCTATTAAATCATACTGTATTAATTTCAAATCCGAAGTTACTTGATTTTTATTTTTGCCAAAAGTACCATCATAGGTATTTCTATTTGCTAAAACTTTGGTTAACAAGGCGTAGTAAGGTGATACCTTAGAGTTTGTATGTTCTAACAATAATGGCGTAAAATCACTTGAATTAACATAAGGATGGTCTAGCTTAGGATTATTTTTATTATTCCAAATAAAGTAATCCGTTAAAAATTTAATGTTTTGATCATTATCAAATGTTTTTTCTGGATAAAAACCAGGCAAATGGTCTCCATAAAAAACAACTGTGATTTCCTTATCAATCTTCTGTAATTCTTCTAAAAATGACTTGGTATAGCCATCTGTTAAATGCAACAGATTAACATAATTTTGTAAATTTTCATTCTCGGCATGAGTAAGATCATCGAGTTTTGCATTGATATCCCTAACCTCAGTATACCAGGGCCCATGATTCTGCATGGTAATCACAGAGAAAAATTGACTTTGTTCAGGATCTATATTATCAAGAATATTTTGGTAAGTAGACTGGTCACTGTAGCTAGAACTCATCCTAATTAAATGCTCAGGTTTTTGCTTAGTATTTTCTGTTGCTATAAACTTAGAAAAGTGTAGCTTATCATAAACAATCTTACGAGAATAGTTATTTGCATTGGCAAGATGTAAAGCAATCCTATTTTTTTCGGAGAACTCATTACTGATTGCTGGAAGATACTTTAATTTTGGGAAAACATCTGAATATAAAATAGAAACTGTTGGGTTAAAATTATACTTGGGTAAGCCAAACAAACTCTGGAATTCCATATTGGCTGTTCCCCCGCCATAACCGTCTGAGTGCATTAGCCCCCCAGTAGTATTTTCCATAATATGATTTATTTCTGTAATCGGATCTTTAGATAGCGATATGTTCTTGATACGGTTCGGGTTAGCAAAACTTTCACTCAATATGTAAATGACTGTTTGATCAGAAATATTATTTTGTCGCTTTTTATTGATATCATCAGCTAATAACTGATATTTTTTATAAATTTCTTCTATGGCTTGTTGATTATAATTTTGGGGTTTATTGATAGTACTTGTTGTTAATTGTTTCAACCAGACAAAACTTAATGATTGAAACCTTGCATTTGTGGTTAAACCATACCAGTCAATATCAAAAACATTATAAACAGAAGATAGGACAGGAATATTTTTATCAATTTCACCATTATCATTTCGACTAAAAACGAATAATATAGTTAAAAATGTTAGCGCTATAGAAGCAAGTAACATCATTCTCGATTTTACGGTTTCCACAATTTTAGTAGAAAAGAGTCTTTGATGCAAAAAATAAACCAGTACTATTGCAATTATAATAACTGTAATAAAACCAACTATCTGCCAAAAACTAATATAATTAATAAAGAACTTGATTTCTCTGATCCATTTTAAATCAGAAAACAATAGCGGTTCATTTCGCTGTTTATATTTCTCCAAGTTAATAATGCTAATAGCTGTTGCTATAAAAATATTTAGACTTAACCCAATAATAAAGTTGTTACTCACTAAGAAAATCGTAAGGAACAGTAAACTTAAAATAACTACCTGAAAGAGCGTGGCTCCTGATATGATATATTTCCCTTGAAATTCTCCGTATGTTGTAATCCCAGCCTGAATATAGTAGTTAAATATGATAGCTAATAATAAACTTATAGCACCTGATAATCTCAATCTAAACTGTTTATCTAGGATACTATTAGCAGCAGTTACAATCACATAGTAAACTAGAAACAACAAAAGAAAGGAGATAAAACTATAATTTAACAGATTCCGGGGAAATACATTTGTTTGTGTTTCAATTGGCCAATAATTATTTTGACCTACTATCTTAGTAAATAAAGGGTTGCTTAAAGCTATTACTGAAAAACTTTGACTTAATATTATTGCTTTTGTTATCACGCTGGATTGAAAATCTCTTCTCAGTATGTATTTTTTACAAAGCAAACTTATGATAATTAAGCTCAGCAAAACCCCTATTGTTAATAAAAGGGTTTGAAAATCCTGGTAATGAAGCGAAAAGTGCTTTTTATTTTTATATATAGCTAACGTTACATAAGTATTACTTATAATGCTATAAGCTGATACAATCAAGGAAATGATAAACATTCTGCTTGAAGCATGTTTAAACAATAAACAAAACATCCCAAATAACACAACTATAGCAATATTAGCACTGTAAGCAACAATGGATAAATTGTTTTTTGTAACAATGAAAATAATTAAATAGAAAGATAAAATACTAAACAATATAATATCAAGTACTTCTTTTTTATTTTTTTTACAATAATCTAACATCGATTTCTTAAATATAATTTCATTTTCCTTTCATAGCCTAAAGATCAACATCTTTCTAGTCTGACTCTAGAATGTTTGCAACTAGGCTTTGAACTGTAACTTCCCAAGTAAAGTGCTTCAAGACCTGATAATGAATTTCTTCTTGGAGTTTCGAACGCTGTGACTCGTTTGTTATTAGTAACTCTAGTTCCTTTTTGATAGAATCTATCGAATCATCAATGATAACACCTTTGGAATTATCCGTAATGACTTCCACAACACCACCTCTATCGGTTGCCAATACTGCACATTTTAACATCCCAGCTTCTAAAACCGCTGTTGGAAGTCCTTCAGCATATATGGAGGGATTAACAAAAATATCGGATTGAGACATCAGAGACATCGTTTGATCAAAGTTTAACTTCCCAGTAAATATAATAGAGGAATCATCTTGATATTGCAATCGAAGTTCTTCTAACAAGGGACCATCTCCAGCAATAACGAGGACAACATTTTCTCTGTTATTTAGTCGTTCAAAGGCCTCTAATAAAAGAAGCACCCCCTTCTCTTTGATAACTCTACCTGCAAATGAAACAATAATTTTGTCTTCAAGTCCTGAGAGATATGATTTATTTTTGTATTGGGTATAAAGACTCGAATCAACTGAATTATAAATAACTCCTGAAGCTTTAATCCCGAACTTTTTAAGCCAACTCATGCTTCTTTTTGAGACGGCATAAAAGTTCGGATGATACCTTTTGATTAAAAATGTTATGACATGTTCATAGATTTTAGCACATGAATCCAAGACAATATGCCCTTTTATATTTTCCCCAACTTGAACATATCCTCCTCCATGTTCAATAACAATTCCAGGGATATTTTTAAGTTTAGCCATTTTTAATCCCATCAGTGTGGTCAAATAAAAACGTGTATTACAGATGATAAAATCAATATTCTCCTTTTTCAATCTTTCAAACATGGATTTGTAGATGTTGTTTTTATTAAAAATAGGATAACGTTGTTTAAATAGGCTTTTAGAAGGGAATCTATAAATAGTCATCATATGACTATTTTCAAGTTCCAATAATTCATGACTATTAGTAGTGACAATAATAACCCTATAGCCTTGATTAATAAGTTGTTGAGCAATTTTCTCAGTATATCGCTCAACACCACCTAAGTGAGGGCTTACAAAAGCCGTAAAAATAGCGACTGTTTTCAAAATATCTCCCTTATTTTAAGTATAATATTGTAACATCACCCTAATAATCATTGCTAAGATAAAGATTAAGGAGCATGTAGCAACTTGACGGTCAGATAATATATTCTGACACTTTTCAAACCTCTTGTTGTTAAAAGATAGCCATACAAAGATTAAAGGAATGATTCCTAAGAAGTAACGGTCTTGAACTCCTAACACAGTCGCTTCTCCAACCGGGGTAAAAGTTAAATATAAGCTTAATACAATTCCCCCAATTATACCCAAAGATATCAGACCCATTCCTACTCGAGATAAGGAGCTAACCTTTACTTTATTAGCGTTATTGATAACCACCATGGCATAATAAACCATACTTAGTGGGAATAATTCTGTCATCCCATAAGATAAGGGGCCAAAAACCTCAATACCTGCTGGATTGATTAAATGAAGAAGAGTATGCTTCAGTAAAGTGGCTCCATATGAAATAGGATGTTTTATAATACTAATCAATTGTTGTTTTAAATTAACTCTCTGAAGAAATTCTGCCATGTCAATCTGCGGAGATTTAATCTGACCATACAATTTAAGCCAGGTAACTGTCACAAGTAATACTGTTAAGATACTCAACAACTTAAAGAATAATACCTGATATTTTTTTTCTTCAAACTTATCAGACGGTATAAAAACAAGCAAAAAAATTAATAGAATGTAAGGTAATTTAGTAAAAGCAATGACTGAACAAAGCAGTGTGTAAAATAGTAAATAAGATATCTTTATTTTTGAAATAGTTATCATCCTGACAAATAGCGAGATTGTTAGGATAATTAGCCCTAAAGAGACAGCGTCTTGATTAAAAGAACCAGCAATATATATATTCATTGGTAACAAACTAGCAACCGCTAGTAATTGTTGTCCTTTATCTGCTATTTTTAAAGCAATGTATACCAACAGTCCGTATGCTAACACATTGCATATACGGCCCAAGAGATAAGCTATGCCAATTGGAAGGCCTAAGCATTTACTTAGAACTAAACCAATAGCTTGAGGAATATAAGAAAAATTATAATACCCATTAGTTGATCTGATTTCCTTAAATGAAATCATTTCTTGTGTTTTGTCTTTCAACCAAAGTTGGTGTTGTAATGGCTGCCCAGTATTATGATCAATAATATTGATATCATCTGAAACGACTAATTTAGAGTCATCGTTAGACAAATTAATATTCCCTTCAGATAAATATAAAGCCCTAGCAAAATGTACTCTCTCATCCGGAATATCATTAATTGGCGAAATAAAAGCAGCAATTGTCCCCATAATAGCAATAATTAATAGTGTCGCCACTTCAATCTTAGATGGTAAAAACGTCATTAAAACTAATGATGTTAAAAATAGAATCCCTAAGAATGTTATTGGTAAATCCATTGACTTACCATATAAAACCACAAATACTGCAAATGATCCTAGTAATATTGCAACTGTCTTTGGTATATTATGCAATCTACTGGTTACGATCTCTAACATAGTCTTTTCCTTTTCCTAAAAATAATTATCTTCCTCTACTTTTTATAGTTAGTTTTTGTTATCGTCTTCTGCTTTCTCTTTGAGAGCTAAATATTGAATCGTCTTTTTTAGTTTTATCTCTGTAAGTGATAATTTTTTAGTGATGAAAAACTGATTGATGATTAACAAAAATATAATAGATAAAAAAACAAAATTAGCAGGAGACTCAAACCCTAACAGGTCAGAGAAAAATACTGCCATACCCGGAAAGATAGATAATAAGAGAATAATTAGAGAGAAAAATAGCCAAAAGAAACTATCTTCAATTAAAATTTTAGATTTTCGAATACTATCTATCATGAAAAGTGTTGTCAAGAATGCCACTACTATTAAGATTAATTGCAAACTAATATGCATTTTCTACCTCTTTCTAAAATTCTGAATTAGAATAATTGAAATAAACATGTGAATCATATACTTAATTGATCTTGACAATGTGAGATATGATTGACCAGCTATTCGTTCGTTCATTTGAACCTGAACCTCTGAAACCTTATATCCTTGACGGATTAAATAAGAAATCGTATCTGGTTCAGGAGTATAGTTAATATTAGTGGCATAAATTTCAATCAGTTTTTTATTGAATATTCTCATTCCTGAAGTTGGATCTGTAATTGTTTTTCCTGTAGTCAACTTGATAAAAAGACTAATCAAACTATTTCCTAACATCCTTAATGATTTATGCTTTTCAACATTCACAAATCGTGAACCTATGACACAATCACTTCCCTCATCAATTGCTTTACTTAGTGATTCAATATACTGAGGCAAGTGTTGCCCATCTGCATCAAACTGTAATGCTCTATCATACCCTTTCTTAAAGGCGTATTTAAAACCAGTTTGAATAGCCCCAGACAAACCTAGATTTTCTGGCAAATCAATAATATTATAATGATTTAGATGACATATGCTGGATGTTTTATCAGAAGAACCATCATTAATGACAATGTAATCATACTGTGGATAATTTATCTTCAAGTTTTCCACAACGCGCTTAATTGATTCCTCCTCGTTATATGCTGGAATCATTACTAATAAATCTTTTTTCATATCGTTATACTATTCCTCTACCTATTAGATTCACTTCTATTTTACCTCTTACTCTTTAAGACTCGTTTCACAATATATTTCATAGCTCGGGCTGGACCAATGAAAATATATTTTAACGCTCCTTTGATGCCACCCATATGATCAAAATTGACGTAGGTGCGAGCACCACCACTTTCGCGCAAATTGAGAAGCTTATTATCAATAAAAGGACTAAGATCATAAGGATTTTTGACAATTCGGAAATCATAAAACCTATCCCATGCAATATAAACTAATAATCGCTCAATAGCGTGTAAAATTGAGTTTTGAGGTAAGGGTTCTTTCGGAATATCATCTACAGTCAAATCCAAGTCAAACAGCGGTTTGAGAGCATCAAATTTAAACCATACAAACGTTCCATAACTCATCACAAAAGTATCCATACTTTGGAAGTCAATCTCTTTTTTTAAGCCCATTTCTTTCCATAAACGCATCATCTCAGGAGCTATGAGATGTTCATTCCATGCATCAACAATTTTGTTGAATCGGAAAAAACTTGGTATATCTGCAATCACTATGCCAATGTCATTATTCTCAAAACTTCTCACAATTTCATTAGCCGGTTTAATCAACATATTGATCAACTCTTTTCTCCAAGACTCTCCTGCCCAAAAATCCGCTTCTTTTGATTTTTTCGTATGAAAATGACCAATATAGTCATAATCACGCAATTTATCCTTTAATAAAAGCATTGGTAGAACATCTCTCCCGACATTACCAGTAACATATAAATGAGCATGTCTATTTGATTGTACTAATAGTTTTTCAATTGCTTCCTTTTTTTCTTGAGTATCGGTTGTAATATAAAGGTCGTACTGAAACTCCCAAGAAGCAAAACCTTCCAGAAATTCATTTAGTAAGTCAACGTAAAACACGTGGAGATGAACAGCAATTCTTGGAACATTCTGTGTTACCAGTGATTCAAAAGGAAGATACTTTCTTGCCAAAAGGTACTTAGCATCTGGTAAACCAACTTGTGACATGTGCGAAATGATAAGGTCTACTGGGTATGTGGTTTCTTCTTCTATCATATTCAGTAAATAGGGGGTAATATGCTGATTAGCATCAATTGCTTTAACCTTAATGAATGGTACACGATGTTGAAGAATTGCTGTTGGATTATAATAGGAAAAATCCGGATGTAACATAAATGAAGAATCAGCCTCCCTTGTGTCAAAGACGGTCTGATAATTAAAACCAGCCTCCAAAAGAGTTGTTGTTACTTGAGTTTCATATTTTTGAATAACTTCTTGAACGTCATCATATTCTTTAATCGTTTTCCAAAAGTTTAGAAAAGCATTACTTTGAATAACATGTTGCTTAAATGTGATAAAATAACTTTGAATGTGTTCCTTAAAGCTACTTGTTTTTCTATTATTGGTTAGTCCCCAAAAATCTACTGACTGATTGTTATCGAATTTTTCAAAATAAGGGGCCATTTCCCATAATGGTCCAAAACACGTGTCGTTCATAATAGTCAAAGAATCACATAATGTAAGGTCGTCAAAACCAATTTTCATCATACCATCATGCCAAGCAGCAAAGTCAAACCCCTTATTTTCTCGTTGGATAAAAGAATCAATGAGTCTCTGTTTTTGTAAGTTTTCTAACTCTTTTTGTTCCACTTTACTATTTGAAATAAAAACAACTGTTGTAAAGAGTGGTCTTAATTTTTCTAATTGATAGTAAATATGCTTGCTGACTTTATTGTATTTATTAAAGTGAACATATAATAAAACACGATTCATTTTTTTCTCCTAATAAAATCAATGAGTTTTGACATGTACTTCCAACGACGTGAATTGACTATTGATTGGTATAGTTGTTTTTGGGATTGTAGTTCATTTTTAGTTTTATTGTACTCTGCAGATAGTTGAGAATAGTCTGAGACCAGTCTTTTAACAACATAATCTTTATGGTATATATTGGACAAATTGTAAATTTTGTAGTCAATAACTAAAATGTTATCTGCAAGGCTAGAATCCTCATAGATGATAATGGGATCTATTTCTGGAAAGAAGGCACCATTTTCAATAAATAAACCATTTGTAAAATCAGGTGTAAGGATTTCTTCATTTCCACGGATTTTAATAGTAAGTCTTTCTAAGAAAATTGGCTTTTCAGTGATATCAAAACGGACGGCGCTTACCTGTTTTGGTATACTAATACTTACTTTTCCTTGATAAGTTATCGGGTAACAAAGCTTATCTTCCTCAGAGAAACCTTTCCCTTTATCAAAATAAACAGTAATAAATTGATTCTGGTAAGATTCTTCTAAATTTAATAAATCAAAATTATAAATTAATGCTTCTTCTACAAAGTTTCTATCGTAACCAGCGTATTTCGAGAGTATATAAGCATAAGCATCAAAATATTTTTTCAGGCTATTTCTTGCACTTAAAGAATTCTCAAGTACTCTATAGTTTAAATGAGTCTTATTTGTAGGGACAGGCACAGCATTATTATTTACAATTAAATTCCAAAAAAAATCATAGTCTTCAAGTTTTTTATAATTCAAGAATTCGTCATAACGTACATCTTTAATTTTTGAGACCCTAACCATTGAACAACTATCAATAAAATTGAACTTATAAAAAGTTTTTAAATCAAAAGGAATTATATCATGAACAACAGTCCCGTTATCTGGATTAATCAGCCTTGTGTAAATGATATCAGCTTTTTTATTATTTGCTTCAGTAAGCATTGATTCAATATAATTTGGTTCTAAAAAATTATCACTATCTACAAAAAGTAAAAACTTTCCCGTTATAAGGTCAAAGGCTTGATTTCTAGTTACCACTAACCCTTTATTTTTTTGTAATATATATTTTGTAACTTTAAAGGGAGAGTTTTTGAGAGTCTCTGAAATAATCTTATCTGAAGAATCTGTTGAACCATCATTGAAAACAATCAACTCTATATTTTTTTCAGTCTGTTTAAAAATACTTTCTAAGCATTGTCTAATATACGCTTCATGATTATAGCATGTTACGACTACAGAAACTAACTCATTCATGATTAATACCCCAGATTCCATTCCTTTTAATAAGTCCTGTAGAAGAATCTATTTCAGAATAGTCATCTTTATCAATATCTTTCCGGCTAACAAGAATAATTGGTGAATTAATATCATTAGCAAATGCTAACATGGCTCCTGATTTATCTCTGACTGATACTTGTAATTTCAATTTTACATCGTTTACTTGTTGGAGTTTACAATGATAAGAAAATTCCTTCTTTCCTTTTCCAAGAGTCATATAATCAAAAGAATTATCATTATAAATCCATAGATTTCGTTCAATGTCAGTCAATGAAAAAGCAATGTAAGTTTCAATATTCTCTGTTACTTCGTAAGAGATATTAAACTTTATTTCTTCATTCGGAGATACAAGACTCTCTGA
Source organism: Streptococcus sp. F2 (assembly GCF_056500955.1). Classification (NCBI taxonomy): domain Bacteria; kingdom Bacillati; phylum Bacillota; class Bacilli; order Lactobacillales; family Streptococcaceae; genus Streptococcus; species Streptococcus sp. F2. The sequence continues at coordinate 51,052 of NZ_JBWKAI010000007.1, read as the reverse complement.
AGCTAGATTAACAGACAAATTTTTTATTAAAGAGTCTTTGAAATCAGCGTTCTGTGTGTGATACTCAATATTTGTATTATCCACACTGTATTGATTAGCAACATCAAATGGTTCTCCATATGCCTTGACAAGACCATCTTCGATAAGTACCGCTCGATTACAATATTTTTTGACAGCTCCCATGTCATGTGTCACTAAGATGGTTGTCTTGCCACTATCTTTTCTTTCCATGAAATAATCGTTACATTTTCGTTGAAAAGCTTCATCTCCAACAGCAAGCACTTCATCAAGGATAAGAACATCTCCTTGAGCTTTAATGGCGACTGAAAAGGCTAGACGGACCTGCATTCCAGAAGAATAATTTTTTAACTTCTGATTCATAAAATCATGTAACTCAGCAAAATCCACAATGTCATCATACATAGCATTAATTTCTTCTTTTGTGAATCCTAGCATGGCCCCGTTCATATAAACATTTTCACGGCCTGTTAATTCAGGGTTAAACCCTACTCCTAGTTCAATAAAAGAAACCATTTTGCCATCTACGGTTACCTGTCCTTTTTCTGGAACATAAATTTGTGAAATAATTTTCAGGAGTGTTGATTTACCCGATCCATTTCGACCAACAATACCAAAAAAATCTCCTTTATGTACCTCAAAACTAATGTCTTTTAATACTTGTTGTTCTGTAAATCCTTTAATACCCCTAAAGCGATTAACGAGTGTCGTTCTAAAACTTTTTGTTGCTTCTGTTGGAAGCTTAAAAGATTTGCTAACATGCTCTACTTTAACTGCAATTTTATTATTAGTCATTAAATAATCTCCGCAAATTTAGTCGCATTTTTCTTAAAAACGGTTATACCAATAAATAATAAAATAAATGGTATAAGATAAGGAATAGCTATATAAAACCAATTTGTTGACATCTGCCAAATAGTAACATTTGCTCTATCGATAAGTAAATAGCGGAAATCCTGAATCATCTGTGCAATTGGATTTAACATGAGGATTTTCGCAGCAAGAGGATGTCCCTCTAAAACAAACGTAATTGGATAGATAATTGGTGTAGCGTACATTCCTGCTTGCAGTAGAACTTCCCAGACTTGAGCTAGATCACGATAATAAACAAATACTGTAGAAAGTAATAGTGCAATTCCTACTACGAAAACCACTAGCTCAATAAATAGAAAGAAAGAAAAATAAGCGTAATTTGAAATTGTAACGCCGTTAATCAAAGCAAAAATCAAAACAACAACCAAGTTTATCAGAAAATTTATCAAAGCACCCAAAATGGCTGAAAAAACAATGATGTGTTTAGAAAAGTTCAATTTTCGCAATAAGTCTCCTCGGGATACAATAGATATCATACCCATACTTGTAGCTTCTGAAAAAAACGACCAGATAACATTAGCCAACAACAAAGCTACAGGAAAGTGTGGAACGTTTCCACCTAAACGAAGGAAACGAATAAACACTAAGTACATAATGGTAAACATCATCAGTGGCTTCAAAATAGACCATAAATAACCAATAGCGCTTCCCTGATAGCGTAATTTAAAATCCGTTTTTACCATTTCTCTTAGTAAAATGCGGTTTTTCTTTGTTAAAAAATTCATTCTTATTTTCTCCTGTAACCAAATAGGGTAATGACTAAACTCCAAAAAACTAAGGTATGAAAGGCGCGGTTTTTACGAAAGCCGTATGTTTTTAAGGTAGCCAATCGTTTAGTCAATGACATGGTCAATAACGAAACATATGCTTCTACCATATCATGATCTTTTGGTTGTAGTGGTAAATCTAATAATAATTGGGCTTGCTGTTGACTAGAAGTAATCAGCCACCAGTACTTTCGGATAAGTTGATGAGGTCTTAGCCAATGCTTCATTCGCTTAGACCAAGTTCTAGCCCCCAGTACATTGGCATCGTGTTGGCGATAGAGTTCCGTTGGAATATCTAGATAGACCAACTTTCCTCTAGCTGCAGCTACTAAAGCCAAGTACCAATCATGCATTAAGAGCCCTTCACAGGTATTCCACTCCTTTGCCAAGGCCTGGTTAATCATCATGGTCCCACCTGTTACCGTATTTTCAGTTAACTCTTGAAGCAAGGTAGTATTGGCGTGAGCAGATTGAGTTTTAATCATGCTGGCGTGGGTTATTTCTAATTGTTGATTGACGACTTTTAGGTCTGTGTAGACCAATAATGGCTTCGATAAATCATGTTTTTGTGCCTCCAACAAGGTCACTTCTAATTTATCTTCTAGCCAAATGTCATCTTGATCACTAAAGAAATAAACATCAGCTGCTTGATATTTTAGGAGGGTATAAAAATTCTTAATAACCCCCAAATTTTCAATCTGATTTTCATTAATCCACTGAATCCGTTGATCTTGTTTGACAAATTCGCGAATAATGTCGGGTGTTCTATCTGTGGACCCATCATCTCTAATCAACAAGGTCCAATCCTTGATGGTTTGTTTCTGGATGCTCTGAATCTGTTCGGCTAAGAAGCGTTCCCCATTGTAAGTGGACAATAAAATGTTAATGTTCATCTAAAAATAAAGCCTCATACTCCCCAACAATTTTTTCCCAAGTATAGTGTTCCTGAATAATAGCCTTGGCTTTTTTGCCTAAGGCAATATCATCAAGACCTGTATCCACTTGATTAATCAACTCAGCTAATTGACCTTTTTCTTTAGTCCAATAAAAAGCAGCTGAACGTGCCACTGACTGATTGAAATCCACTCCCAACACCAAATTAAGGTTGGTATGGGCTAGCGCTTCTAAAAGACCAGGGTTAGTTCCCCCAACTTCATGTCCATGAATGTAAGCAAAGGCTTCTTCACGAATATAGGTCAACAATTCCTTATCATAAAGTGTTCCAACGAACTTAACACGAGGGTCTTTATCACACCCTGTTTCAGCAAGCAGCTGCTTGAAATAAGGATTCCCTTCATGATTGCAAATAATCACTAAATCGCGTTTGGTTGACGATGCCATAAATTCTTTGATGGCTGTCTGGTAATTATTTTCGGGAACAAATCGTCCTAGAATTAAATAATATTCTTTTTCTTTAATGCCAAAGGTCTGGAAATAAGCCTTAACCTTGCTGTCTGTTGTTGTTAAACTTGAAGGCGTGGTCTCCGTTCCATAAGCAATAAAACGCGTTTTTGACCAAGGGTAAACTTGTTTAAGGTAACGATCAATACCGCTATTATCTGAAATAACCAAATCGGCAGACTTGGTCATCTGTTTTTCAGCAAACTTTAAATAAGCTTGAACTGGTCTTGACCATTTGGAACGTTTCCATTCCAAACCATCTGGATTAATCAAAAAGCGACCACCTCTGTCATGAATTTGTTTGACAAAGGGAGTAATAAAGGCACCTATGGTATTTCCTAAAACATAAAAAATAGGTTTCTTAATCTGATGCTGATCACAATAAGATAAGGCATAAGCAATAGCCATCATATCATAGGCAATAACTCTAGCGGGTCCAAGTTTTGGGGGATTAAGGTAAAAACAGTCTGCCCCCTTATAGTCAAAATGAAGCTTATGCTTCGTATCGCTTAAACAAGCAACGTGATAACGAATGTTTTTAGCTGATTGGTGGCTAATTAATTCTTCGACAAAGGTCTCAAAGCCACCATATTTTGCTGGTAACCCTCTGCTACCAATGATGAAAACATCCTGCATTGCATACTACCCCATTTTAAAATATAATCAGTGATATTATACCACAATTAGCGGCCCAATGCGACCTTAAACCAATGAAAAAGAGCCAGTCTCCTTAGACTAACTCTCTTTAACTGCCTTATTGGTGACGGTCTTGTTGGTAGAACTCCTTCAAAGCTTCTTGCCATGTTGGAATCACAAAACCAGTTGCTTTTGCTTTATCAAGATTCATTGTTGAATTTAGAGGTCGCTTAGCCTTGGCTGGAAAGGCAGATGAATCAACTGGCACAACCTCAACTGCTTTGTCTTTTAAGATTTCTTTAGCAAAATCATACCAAGTGGTGTCTTCCTTTGCATCGTTTGATAAATGATAATAACCAAAGGCTTTTTGATTTTCTGCTAAATAGCACATGAATTCTGCCAAAGTTCTTGTCCAGGTTGGGCGACCATGCTGGTCATTGACAACTGTTAAACGTGGGTGCTTTTCAGCGAGCTGCTGCATGGTAAAGACAAAGTTTTTCCCATAATTTCCAAATACCCAGGCCGTACGAATGATATAGAAGTGCTCTGCATATTGTTCTACCGCTAATTCCCCCAACCGTTTTGTGCGGCCATATTCTGTCTGAGGATCTGGAACGTCCGTTTCTAGCCACTCTTGACCTACAGGTTTATTGCCATCAAATACATAATCCGTCGAAATATAGACAAGTGTGGAACCATATTTACCACAAGCTTTAGCAATATTTTCTGAACCTGTCACATTAATGGCTTCGTTTAATGTCTTACCTTCATCTTCGGCTGCATCAACTGCTGTGTAAGCAGCACAATGATAGACCAGAGTTGGTTTCACTTGTGCAAAAACCGCTTCTACTTTATCAGCATCTGTAATATCCATCTCTGCAACGTCTACAGCTACATAATCCACTTGTCGTTCATCTAATAAATAACGAAGTTCTGTTCCTAGTTGCCCATTGCTTCCCGTAATTAAAATCATCGTTTCTCCTTTTTCATAAGCAAACCATCTTATTTTATTCAGTAAGTGTCCTTATCATTATTGAATAATTACTGCTTTTAACGTCTTTATTTTACATCAAAAAAGGGAATATTTCATCCCTTGATGATGATATTAGCGAATACCTAATGCAATTCTGGCATAACGACTCATTTTATCTACTGTCCAAGCAGGATACCAGACCAACTTTACTTCGATCTTGGTCACTTCTGGAACATCTCGCATGGCATCGTGAATATGATCTGTCAGTAAATCAGCCAGCGGACACCCCATCGTCGTAAGAGTCATGTCAATCTCTGTATGCCCATTATCATCAAAACGAATTTCGTAAATCAAGCCTAAGTTAACAATATCAATGCCTAATTCTGGGTCAATAACCGTTTCCAGGGCCTCAAGAATTCTATCTTTAATAGCTGCCACTTGCTCTTCGGTATATTTTGGTGTCTCAGTCATGATTTCCCTTTCATTTGTTGAATGTTTTCCACATAGACAGAAAACCCCTTTAAAGGCTTTAGCTACATTTGCGCAAAGGATTTCTCTCTAATGCCATAGATAAAGATACCCACTGGGTTCGGAGTCCTCTCTTCTTGTGAAGGTAGACCGATAAAATCATCCAGTGGGTTTCAGGCGCGGTTGTAATGTCAAACTTGCTGTTTAAAATGCCCACCAAGTTCGGTCCACCTTCTAATGTTTAGGTGTACTAGTGATAAGCAAAACATTGAATTTTCGTTCTCTTCCTATTTCAAAGCAACGACCTAAAATCCTCTACTGGACGATTTTAGTCCTCTATAAAGTCTCTTAATTGCTTGCTACGGCTTGGATGGCGGAGTTTGCGAAGCGCTTTAGCTTCAATTTGACGGATACGCTCACGGGTAACGTTAAAGACTTTACCCACATCTTCAAGGGTGCGCATTTTACCATCGTCAAGTCCAAAGCGTAGGCGAAGAACATTTTCTTCACGATCTGTCAAGGTATCCAAAACCTCATCTAACTGTTCACGTAGAACCACGCGAGTAGTATAATCAACAGGATTTTCAATGACTTCGTCTTCGATAAAATCACCTAAGTGACTATCATCTTCTTCCCCAATTGGTGTTTCTAAAGAAACAGGTTCTTGAGCAATTTTTAGAATTTCACGAACCTTGTCTGGAGTCATTTCCATGCGCTCTGCAATTTGTTCTGGTGTCGGGTCTTGACCTAACTCTTGCAACAGATTACGTTGTTCACGAACCAATTTGTTAATGGTTTCCACCATGTGAACTGGAATACGAATCGTACGAGCTTGGTCTGCAATAGCACGAGTAATAGCCTGACGAATCCACCAAGTCGCATAGGTTGAGAATTTAAAGCCTTTTGAATAGTCAAACTTATCAACAGCTTTCATTAACCCCATATTTCCTTCTTGAATCAAGTCCAAGAATTGCATCCCACGCCCAACATAACGCTTGGCAATAGAAACTACCAAACGTAGGTTAGCTTCTGCTAGACGTTGTTTAGCTTCTAAATCACCTTCTGCAACTGCTACTGCCAACACTTTTTCTTCTTCACTTGTTAAAAGTGGTACCACACCAATTTCTTTGAGGTACATGCGGACAGGGTCATTCACTTTAGCAGAGTTGCTACCAATTAATTCTTCATCGGTTAACTCTTCTGGTTTTGGTTCTTCCACAATATATTTAGACGATGGATTGCCTTCTTTATCGGTAATAGAAATTCCACCATCCGTCAAACGCTCAAGGAGGTCATCAATTTGATCAGCATCCAAGGCAAATGGAATGACAAGCTTTTCGGTTACATCATCATCAATAGCTGTTCCTTCTTTTTTATGATGACGAATAAACTCCGCAACTTGAACATTAAAAGTTGTAATTTCTTTTTCTTTTGTCATATTTTCCTCTATTCCATTTTTCGTTTTTGAGTAATTAGATTTTCTAATACTTCTAAGGCTAATTCATGATCGCCTTTATTGCTTGACTCTCTCACTTGTTTACCTTGTTTATGAAGGTCTCGTTCCGCCAAAAGCTTGGTGCGCTTGGCTAAAATATCATCAATTTCTCCTGGAGCCACTTCTTCAGGAAGGTTGGATTCCAAAATACTGTAGTAAGCCTGGTTGACATCTTCGGGCATTTCGGACAGGTCGTAAGAAGTGATTTGCCCCTGCTTTTTCAGCTGCTCATAGAGCACCTGAAAAGTGGGTGTATCAAAATAAAAATCTTTCCGATGACGAAACTCTGTCAGCAGGTAATCATGATGTAAAAGCCTATGCAAAAGATGTCCTTCTGCTTTGGCAACAGCTGTAAGACTTTTGGTTACCGGTAGGGTAACAAGCCGGCTAACAGGTTGAACAGGTACTTCCTGTCGTCTTCTCCTATCCTGTACCCTCAAAGCGTTGACTGATTGTTCCACCTGGAAGTAATCAAAGTCTGGTAAGAGATCGGCTACCTTATTGATATAAGAATTTTGGGCTGTAATTGAAGGTGATTGTGCAATTAAGGGAGCAATTCTCTCCACATAAGCAATTTGAGACTGCAAATTGTCCATATTATCAGGCTTGAGGTAATCAATGAAGAACTCCACGCTACTGATACGAGACTGCTTCAGCAAATCTGCAAATGCTTCGGGGGAATGCCGTTGCACAAACTCATCAGGATCCATTTTGTTGGGAATCCTGACAATTTCCACTACGAAATCTCTAAGTAAGTCGAGTGATTTAGCAATGGCATTTTGGCCAGCATCGTCACCATCATAAGTCAAAACCACTTTTTTAGTGACCTGTTTAAGATGAGTAACATGTTCAGGAGTTAGAGCAGTTCCCATAGAAGCAATTGCATTTTCATGACCAGAACGGTAAGCGGCAATCACATCCATGAAACCTTCCATTAAAAAAACTTCATGAGTTTTGGCGATAACAGGCTTGGCTTTGTCAAGGTGATAAAATTCATAAGACTTATTAAATAAAACGGTTCCTCTTGAATTTTTATACTTAGCCTGTTTCTTTTCTAAGTCACTCTTTGTCCAAATTCGACCTGAAAAGGCGATAATATTGCCTCTGTCATCTGACAAAGGGAACATGATACGATTGCGAAAGGCATCATAAATAGTATTTGATTGTTCAGACAGGTTAAATAATCCTGAGGCTGCTAGCTGGCTCTCGTCGTATTTTTTAGAAAGAGCTTGGTAAAGGTAGTCCGACTCATCAGGCGCCAACCCGATATTAAAATGTTCAATCAAGTTGTCATCTAAACCACGTTGGTAAAGATATTGTCTTGCTTCTTGGCCGATGGTGGTTGTCATCAACACAGCATGGTAAAATTTTGCAGCGTCTTCGTGCAGAGACATCAAAACCTGATGGGGATTCGCGTTAGGACTAAAGACCCCAGATTGTCTGGGAGTTATCTCTAACGCTATCCCTGCTCTCTCAGCAATAATCTGAACACTTTCTAAAAAAGGAACTTGACGATAGTCCTCGATAAATTTAAAAACATCCCCTGATTTTCCACAACCAAAACAATGGAAAAATTGTCTGTCTTCAATGACATTAAAAGAGGGCGTTTTTTCTTTATGAAAGGGACAGAGGCCGAGGTAGTGTCGACCAGCACGGGAAAGCTTAACGACTTCCCCAATAACATCGACAATATTCACACTGTTTTTTATTTGGGAAATCATCTCTTTGTCAATTGCCAAGTCATCACCTCCCCATAAAAATCCCATTATAGTTTTATATTTCATTATACCATTGAAGACCTCATTTGTAAATTTAAAAACACAGGTGGTTCCATTGGATTTTGCAGGTCAATTGTGATATCATTAGGTTACATTAGAAAAAAGGGGAATTCTCATGATTAAAGAATTAAAAGCATTTTTGTTTAGAGGAAACGTCATCGATCTTGCCGTAGCTGTTATCATTGGTAGTGCTTTTGGCGCAATCGTGACATCATTTGTCAACGATATCATCACACCACTTATCTTAAATCCAGCCTTGAAAGCTGCCAATGTGGAAAACATTACTCAATTAACTTGGAACGGTGTTAAATATGGTAGCTTCTTAGGCGCTGTGATTAACTTCCTTATCATTGGTACTAGCCTTTTCTTTGTTGTCAAAGCTGCTGAAAAAGCAATGCCTAAAAAACAAGAGGAAGAGGTTGTTGAAGTGGCAGCTCCTACTCAAGAAGAATTGCTTACTGAAATCCGTGATTTGTTAGCAAATAAATAAACCACTACACCTTAAAACAGTTGGATACCTATTCCAACTGTTTTTTTGACGACAAATCGGCTACAACACCAGCTGCTGCTGAGATAATAAAAGCAACCCTAAGTCTCTAGGGTTGCTTTTATTATCTCATGTTAGAATTTTTTACGTTTGCGAGCTGCTTCTGATTTACGTTTACGTTTTACAGAAGGTTTTTCGTAGAATTCACGTTTACGTGATTCTTGAAGAGTACCAGCTTTAGTAACAGAACGTTTGAAGCGACGAAGAGCATCGTCAAGAGATTCATTTTTACGTACTACTGTTTTTGACATGTGTTTCACCTCCTCAAGATATTGTAACATTTTCACGTTCTAGGCTATATTACATTATTTTTCGGAAAAAGTCAATCCAATTTTACATTTTATTCGACAGCTTTTCCTGTTAATGATGCTGCTTCTCGAATAAAGGCCTTGTACTGATCATCCTCAGCTAATTTTGCAATAACTTTATTAACAGTTTTGGTTAAGGTTCCGCTATTTTTCGGAAGGGCTACTGCTTTAGCATCACCATCAGTGGTTTTTAAACTAAAGGAAGCCAAAGCTAAATCTTTATGTTGCGCCAAGTAACCAGCTGCTACTGGTCCTTCTAAATCAACAGCGTAAACTTGACCAGCTTTCAACTCATTGATAGCCTCTCCCATAGCTGTTAAAGCAACAAGATTAGATTTAGGTAACTGACTTTTAACCAAACCTTCCTCGATACTACCTTTTTGAGCTGCTACTTTTTGTCCCTCTAAACTTGTCACGTCTTTAGCTGCTTTCGCATCTGCAGCTCTCATTAAAATGGCATTTTCAGTTTCATAATAAGGGGTTGAAAAATCATAAACTTTAGCTCTCTCTTTTGTGTAAGATAAGCCAGAGATAGCCAAATCTGCTTTACCAGTTTGCAAGCTAGACAAGACATTGTCAAAGCTCATCGGAGACAACTCTAGCTTAACGCCTAGTTCATCAGCAATAGCTTGCGCTAATTGAATATCAGCTCCAACAATTGTATCTTTGCCATTAACCAAGGCTTTAAATTCAAAAGGAGCGTAATCAGGACTAACAGCAACCACAAGTTTACCGGCTTGTTTGATACTATCTTGGCGATTGACTTTTTCAGCCTTTCCGCAAGCTGCCAAACTAAAAATGAGGAGTGGAGCGAAAAGACCAAATAGTATTTTTTTTAGGTTCATAGTATATTTATTCCTTTTTATTGTTAATGTAGTCTATTATAGTGCATTATTATTCAAAGGTCAATACTTTACGATGTGATTTTTAAACATTCTGATAGTGCTGCTAATCCCGCTTTAAGAATGTCAGATTGACAACAATAGCCAATCCGTATATGCTTTTCGCGACCAAAGCGATTGCCGGGAACGACTAGAGTACCATAGTCTTTGAGAAGACGAAGGGCAAAAGCTTCGATAGACTCTTGAATGTCTAGTTTCACAAAAGCTGTCGAAACGTGTTTCGGTTTAATATAAGAAGCCTTATCTTCTTGTTGTATCCAGTTGTCAAGAAGTCTTAAATTTTGATTGACAAGTGTTCGATTCCGTTCCAATAATTTAGAAGCATGAGTTAAGGCCAAGGTTGCTACCATATCATCAAAGACACCAGCACAAATCATCGTATAATCCCTATATAATCTAAGCCGTTCTACCATTTCCTCAGACGCTGCTAGCCAACCTACACGAAGCCCCGGAAGTGAAAAAGTTTTGGACATGCTATTGACAGAAATCCCTTTATGGTAAAGGTCTGCAATAGCTAATAGTTCATCGGAAGCAAAAGAATGGTAGACTTCATCACTTAAAATGTAAAGATCATGAGTTTCAGCAATAGCGATCAAGCGGTCCAAGTATTCCTTATCCATATAAGCCCCAGTAGGATTGTTAGCATTATTGATGGTAATCAGCTTCGTATTGGGACGAATAAGTTGTTCTAATTGATCTAAATCAGGAAGCCAATTCAGCTCTTCTTTAGTCTGCCAATAGTCAACTGTTGCTCCTAGTGACTCAGGGATATCGTAAAGCTGCTGGTAGCTAGGGTAGTGGGCAATCAAATGGTCGCCAGCTTCAACAAGGGCATAAAGAAGGGTAAAATTAGCCCCCGTGGCTCCATTGGTCTGTAAAATATTATCGGGACTTAAGGTCTGATAAAGATTAGCAACAGCTTGTTTAAAATCAGGTGAACCTTCAATCCAGCCATAATCCATGGGCTTTTGAGCAAGAGTCTGGAAAAATCTTTGAGGGTCTGTGCCTGTTACGCTGAATAAGTCATCTAAAGTTAGGGAGGCAATAGAGGAGCCTGCAATATCGTAGGTTGCCTCTTTTTCATACTGGTTGAGCCATTCCTCCACACCAAAAGCTGGTAGATACATCCTTGTCCTCCTGTCTTATTTTTATTACATTATAGCATAAAAATACACTTCTGTTACTATTACTTACGCATAGCTATTCATTGGTCACTGGAATAAATCACAAAAAAGAGAGGATTCCTCTCTTTTTTCTCTAAACTTATCTACACGAAAGAGGTAGCCTCAAAGCGTCACAATAGCCAACTCTGGTCCGCCCATCAGCACCAAGTACTTTTTGGTTACAGGAAGTCCATAGGTCTGGCTAAGCGCTTCTGCATATAATTCCAGTTGTTGTTGATAGCGTGTTTTTAAGTCACTCGGATGACGATACCTATCTGTTTTGTAGTCTATCAATTCGATATGATCTTCAAACAAGAGAAAGGCATCTATAATCCCACGAATGACATAATCTTCTTGGCTGAGAGGGTCTTTCTTGAGGATGGCAAATGGAGCTTCTCGGTAAAGGTTAGTCGAGCAGGTTTGAAACCTTTTTCCTAAAGCCGTTTCAGTAAAGAACTGTTCTACCTTTTGTAAATCAAGGGCTGCTTTGACCACTGCTTCAGCTTCTATTTCTTCCAACGCTTGCGCAATTGTTGCCAAACTGATTGGCTTCATTAAAGGGATGGCTTGCATGAGTCGATGAAGGGCTGACCCTACCTGACTAGCTTCAACTTTAACTTGCTTTGAAAATTCAGGTAAGGTAAATGCATTGAGTGTCCGATAACTTTTTTCCATAACCTCGACGCCATCTGAATCCAACAGGGGCTCATAAGCAGCTTTTAGTTGGCTTGGCGTTCGGACTGTTGGTAGGTGAATGGCAGCTTCATAGCGTTCGTTAAGTTGAGATACCTTATTAAGCATGTCAATGGCTCTCGTAATATCTGCTGACTGACGATTGTCTTTGAGGTCATCCAGTTGTAAGACCTGTTGACTCTGTAGATGACCAATAGCTTCTGGACTCAATTCACTTTCTTCAATAAACTGAACATCAAAATGGAGATCTTCTGCGGTGAAAGTATCTGCTATCGCTAAAAGCCAATCTTGGAAGGACATTAGTCGCTCACGCAGAGCTAAAGGCAAATGATTTCCCAAGCGTTTGCCATCGGTGAATTCTTGACTTTTCTCCTTGCTTGCCTTGCCTATCAGATAGATTTGCTTTTCAGCCCGTGTCATAGCAACATAGAGTAAGCGCATTTGCTCAGACAGAGTCGCCAAACGCAGCTCTTGTTTATTGAGTTGATAGGGGAGAGTTTCCATACTTATTTTGACTGAAGGTAACGTCTTTTCTTCCAGAACGTCTTTGACATCTGCTAGATACTTAATACCGATGCCCTGTTGACGGCTTAAAATAAATGGCGCATGGACATCTGTCATGGCAAAACGCTTATCACAGTTGAGGAGAAAGACATACTTGAATTCCAATCCCTTGGACTTGTGAATGGTCATCAGATTAACCGCTTGTTTAGGGCTAGCTACCTCAACATCGGCTAAATCATTTTGTGTTTCCAACACCTTGTCAATCATGCCAATAAAACGCGAGAGACCTTTGTAACCTGATTGTTCAAACTGATTAGCTCGAAGAGCTAAGGCATATAAATTAGCTTGTGCCTGTTCTGCTTTAGCTTGACTACCCACAAAGTCAAAATAGAAACGGTCGTTGAAAATTTTCCAAATGAGATCATAAAGCGACCTGAGTTTAGCGTAACGGCGCCAGCTTTTTAAGGTCTCTATAAACTTGCTTAGTTTTAGTTTTAGGTCTTGATGGACCAACTCAGGGTGTGTTCCTGTGCCAAGGAATGCTCTCTCCAGTTTATCGTAGAGGCAATCTGCTTCTTTGTCGTCTCCTTGTTGGAGGGCTAGCCTAGTCAGTTCATCTTCATCAAAAGCAAACATCGGTGAACGCAATAGGGCGACCAAGGCATAATCATTTCTTGGGTTATTAATAGTACGTAAAGTATCCAACATCACCATTACTTCAACTGACTTAAGGTAATTTTGCTGACCACCATCTGCCACAAGCGGAATACCGTATTGGTTAAAGGTATGAAAAATGGCATCATTTCTTGTTCTGGATGATACTAAGAGGGTTATATCCTCAAAAGGTACGTGTTGCTCATTGTGTAACCTAATGATTTCTTTGGCAACGATGGTCACTTCACTAGGCGAAATGCCATCTGCATCTTCTATGTCAAGTTGATCTTCGTGATCGGTGTTATAAAGCAGGAGCTTAGCACGATGCTCTGGGGAAGCAATTTTTTGACCAACGCTACCTGCCACCAACTGATGCTGCTCATCATACAAAATATCTCCTAGAGATTCATCCATTAAATGAGTAAAGACAGCATTGCTAGCTTCTAAAACTTCTGATTGACTTCGGAAATTCTCTTTCAATAAAATGAGTTTTCCTTGCTCAGGATAGGTTTGATAGTCCTTGAATTTTTGATTGAAGATCTGAGGATCTGCCTGTCGAAAACGGTAAATGGATTGTTTAATATCACCAACCATAAAACGGTTATGTCCATTTGATAATAAGGTCAACAGCCGTTCTTGCATATGATTATTATCCTGATACTCATCAACCATGACTTCATGATACTGGTCTTGATATGTCTGCCTAATGTCAGGGTTTTCTTCTAAAATCTGTATGGCAAAATGGGCAATATCTGAAAATTCAAAAGCACCTTCTTGTTTTTTGGCATCCAGATAAGCCTTCGAAAAAGCAAGCACAACAATCTTCAAAAGTTCTAATAAGGGAAGGCTTTCTGGCTGATAGCTTAAAATGGTTTCTAAGTGCCTAAATCGGATGAGCTTTTGGTGTAAACTCTTGAAAACAGGGTATTTTATCCCAGCCACTGTCACATCATTTCCAGTCGGCAAAAGGGCTGTCAGGTCCTTTGCTAGGCGGCTTAGCCCCTGTCTCCCATAGAGGTGAGGAAAGTCACGCGCCCATTCGTAAAGCTTCTCTATCATGGCCAAATGTTTGACGTATTTTGCGGTTGGTTTCCCAGCTTTTGTCAGCTGACCATAATCTTCCATGTCAGTCACATCTCTTAACTGATCTGCGGTATCTTGCATGGTCGACAGTAAGAGTTGAATCTCTTGTTCAGGGACATCTTCAAGCCCTTGATAGGTTTGAGCAGCTTTTAGAAAGGTTTCTTCTAACCACTGTTTCGGATTTTCAGTAGATTGGCTAAAGGCGTAGCAACTATAGACGACTTCTCTAAACGAAGAAGGATCTTTACGATTACCGGAAAAATTTTTGACCAATGCCTTGAATAAGGACGAATCATCTTGAGTCATAAATTCTTCAAATAATTTGCTAAAAACATCTCGCTTTAGAATGTCTTGCTCCGCCTTATCTTGCATAATACGAAATTGAGGGGAAATACCAATGCTGTACCCGTAACGAATGAGGACTTTTTGAGCAAAAGCATCCATCGTCCCAATATCAGCCTGTGACAAAGCTTGTAATTGGTCTGTTAGATAAGCTTTTAGCAAAGGATCACTGGTTTTCGCAATTTGCGCATACAGTTTTTTTTCAATACGTTCACGTAACTCGGTAGCGGCTTTGACCGTAAAGGTTGAAATAAAAAGTCTATCTACCGAAACACCCCTTAGGATTTTATCAAGAATCCGTTCCACCATAACAAAGGTTTTTCCAGATCCAGCTGAGGCTGACACCAAGATATTTTGCCCACTAGTATAAATAGCTTCGATTTGTTCTGGGGTTCTTTTTTGCGCTTGACTACTTTGAACTTCTTTTTCTTGTAGTTGCGCAATGGCACTTGGACTTAAAAAAGGGTCAAATGATATCACAGATTATCCTCCTTTCTCATTAACGTTAAAAACTGCTGGCGCTTATCTTTGGCAGGGAGCGTTACAAGATGCCTTGCTTGGCCCAAATCAAGATCAGCCTCAAAACGTGTAATAGCCTTGAGTTGTTCTCCTTGAACAGACTTCCCATCACTTGTATAAGGGTTAATGACAAAATGCCCTTTCTTAATCTGCTCTGCTGCTTTCTTGTAAAGAAGAGCATTATAAGTCAAGAGGGTTTGTAACTCTTCAGTGGAATAAAGTGCATTTCGCGTCTGGTAAGCACCATTTGCTAAATATTCTTTTTCAGACTCTAAAAAGATTCCTTTATAGGTCAATTCTTTATAAATACTTTCAACTAGTTTATCATCAAGTGCTTTGAAAGATGCTAAGTCCAACTTAGGCTCTTGCAAATGCAAGTACATGGCACCAAATAAGTGCCCTAAATCATCTGCTCCAAATTGTTGCTGCAAAGCAGCCAGATAAGTAACAAGTTGTGGACTTAATCCATTGTAAAACTTCCCGATATCAAACTGATTCGCACTGGATTTATAATCAACAATCCCTAGACTCCCATCATTTAACTGGTCAATCCGGTCAATTATCCCATGAACCACTACCTGATCTGTTACCTGCAGGGCAAAAGGTTCTTCTTGTCGACTGACAGTCATATTCTGATTAAGACGCAAAATAGAAGCGGTTGACTTAGCAATATCTTCAAGCAAGTCTAAACTGAAACGATCTTCAGCACTGTCTTGATAGATATATTGAAACTCTTTTTCTTGGTTAGTTTGATGAATGGCTTGCGCCAATTTGTTGTCAAAGGAAGCTGCTGTGTGATCCGTCATCACCAATTCAAATACCCGATGTAAATATTGCCCATGAATGCGGGCATCAGGATGAATGGATTCGGCTTCTTGTAGGCCTAGGACATACTGCAAAAAATACTTGTACTGGTTATTATAAAAAACAGTCAGAGCAGTCGATGATAGTCTAAGCGGACGATCGCTTGGAAAACGCGCCTCAATAACCTCGGAGGCTAGAGGTTTCGTCACCAAATGGTCATCTAGCATAGGAAGTGTGACTTGCTGATGTCTTAATTGTCGTCGGAGATAACGAAGGGCAACAGTCCAAAAAGTCTTGTCCTGTTCGGTCATGTCAGCCACTATAGCTTCTCGATTAAGGTCAACTAAACGTGACAAAAGGGCCTTATAGTTGCCAATATCACTAGCAGCATAAGAAAAGCGATTGCTTCCTTTATCAATCAGTGGCAGACCAAAGGACATCAATTCCTTGAGGTAAGGCGACAAGTCATCTGAAAATTCATTCACTACTGCCGGAACACTTAGGACCAATTCTTGAGTGGCAGCATTCAAAAGTGAAAGAGCTGTCTGATGATTTTTCTTGCTATTTTCGATACTGCCAATGTCAAAATGCTGGAAGCTATCAGTGATTTCGTTAATTCTTGCCCGTTCTTGATCAGAAAGTAACCCTGTCTCTTTGACTTGCTTTGGAAAATGGGATTGCGTAAGACCAATAGCATAAACAAAAGGTTTTGAGTGAGGTTGCACCAAATCATAGGATTTGATAGAAACAACATCTAAAGTAGCTGGAACAATACGATAGTGGGCTGACTGCATTCCCATTTTGATTAAGGAAAGACAGTCCGCCAGTTTCAATTTTTCCTGACCAAAAATCTGGTAAAAAGAGGTTAACACGTCGGTAAATGTTTTCCAAACTTCCTCATTTTTCTCTATTTCTAGTTCATTTTGGCCCAGTTTTTTCATATTTTCTGCTAACTGAACGTCTTTAAAAAAGGTCATCAATTTATCTAGCAATGACGTTCCCAATTGTTTTTGACTCTTAAATAAGGTTTGCAACGGAGAAAAAATAGCCTCTCTTACTTCGTTTAACAACTCCAATGGGTAATGACGAGAGGAATTAATCGTAAAAGGCTTTGAAAATTTAGTAAATCCTTTAATGTCTGCAAATTGGAGGTATTCTTCAAAGCGGTCAACGTCACTATCGGCAAACCTTCCAAAAAGTCCTGATTTGATCATGTTTAAAATATCTTCACGACGCCAATTATAGCGTTGGCTCCGCTCTAAAGATTCTATAAATTGCACTAAGGGATGAGCGGTCATGGGTTCTGCCTTCCCTAAATAGTAAGGAATCTCAAATTTGTCAAAAATGGGACCAATTTGCAACTGGTAAGCGTCCACATCTCCTAGCAAGACCAACATGTCCTTATAGCGATAACCTTCATACAATTTTTCTCGAATAGCCTTAGCAACATGCTCTATCTCTTCTTTTTGCTGATGGCTTTGCCAGAGGAAAATGTCTTCTTTATCTTTTTCTTCCAATTGCCAATCTAGTTGAGAAAAATCATGGTTAGCTTCAAATAACTGAGTCACTCTTGAAAAAGACGGCGCGAAAACCTTTTCCGATTGAGAATAAATCGGTTTTGTCTTGTACTGTTCAGCAAGCCCTTGCAAAAATTGGATACTAGCCTCATAAATATTCCCTTTAATAAACGGTTTTTGGTAGGCTTTCTGACTAATATAACTTCCTATCACAATCTCTTGACACTTGCTGTTAAGAAGAGATAATAGATAATCTTCTTCAGCAGAAAAACGAGAAAACCCATCAATAACTAGCACTGTTTTTGACAGTTGTTCGTCCAATTGACCTGTTTCAATAGTTTTAGCAAAGGACATCAAAGCACTGTCTTGATGGTAATCTTGCTGAGTCATGAGTTCTTCGGCAAGGGAGATAATTCTTATTAGGTCTTCTTGTTTACCGGGAGTATCTAACTCGGTTAACTCATAGACACTAAGGTTAGCCGTTTTTAATTCTTGATAGAGATCAATTAGCTGCTTAATAAAAGCCGGATCGTCTTTCAAGCGACCATAAACAGGAATATCTTCAGGGGTTAACTGCATTAAGACGCGGTAAAAAATCATGGCTAAGGCTGTCTCGTCTAAGGCTTGTTTTGACTCAGAGTTAGAGAATGTAAAATACCTTGCCATCTGAGCAAAACGCGTCACGGTAATGGAGAAGGACCCTCGTTCTGGTAGCAAGGTCAATACTTCTCTTTCCTTTTCAAACGAGAGAGAGTTTGGAGCAAGGTAAAAGACACGGTAACCTCGAGAGGCAGCCTGCCTTGCCTCAGCCACCAAAATGTCTGTCATTGAATAGGTCATTTCTGTATAAATTAGTTTCATAGAGCTCCTTTATGGTGACCAAATCTGTTTTGTTATATTATAGCAAATCCTTATAGCTTTTCCTATTTTGGACTAACTAAAAATCATCTCAAAATAGCGTTTTCAAGCACTAAAACAAGCATTTCTGACCGAATTATTTTATAATAGTAACAAGAAAGAAACGAGGGAAATCTTATGAAAACGGATGATTTGAGAGAAAGTCAACAGGTTGAAGATAGACGTGGTCAATCGTCTAGTTCTTTTGGGGGCGGCGGCCTAGGCGGCGGCGGGGGCGGTCTTCTGCTTCAATTACTCTTTTCACGAGGAGGTTGGAAAACCAAACTGGTTATTCTACTCCTTCTCCTAGTCATGGGAGGGGGTGGCCTATCTGGTGTTTTAGGAGGCAATCCTTCTTCCACCAATAACAATGCCTACCAATCAAGCCAAGTAACACGTACAAATGGTGATAAGGCTAGTCAAGAGCAGGTTTCTTTTGTCAGTAAGGTCTTCGCCTCTACCGAAGACTATTGGACCAAACAGTTTAAAGATAAGGGGTTAACTTACAACAAACCAACCTTAGTCTTATATTCTGGTGCCACACAGACAGCTTGTGGGACAGGTCAAGCCTCTGCTGGTCCTTTCTATTGCCCAGGCGACCAAAAAGTTTATTTAGACATTTCGTTTTACGATGAGTTGTCTACTAAATACGGCGCTAAAGGTGACTTTGCCATGGCCTATGTGATTGCTCATGAAGTTGGCCATCATATCCAAAATGAAATTGGCACCATGGAAGACTACGCTAGTGCTAGACAAGGACGCTCAAAGGCAGAAGCCAATCAACTCAATGTTAAGTTAGAGCTTCAGGCTGACTACTATGCTGGTGCTTGGGCTAATTATGTTCAAGGGCAAGGCCTTTTAGAAAAAGGAGATATTGAGGAGGCAATGGCAGCAGCTCACGCAGTTGGGGATGATACTCTGCAAGAAGAAGCTTATGGCAGAGCCGTTCCAGATAGTTTTACCCACGGAACTTCGCAACAACGACAGCGCTGGTTTGACCGAGGTTACCAATATGGTGACTTTAAGCATGGCGACACCTTCAGCGTCCCTTACAATAAACTTTAACTAAGAAAAACCAACATTACGCAAATAAAAACCAAACGAGTGTAGCACTTGTTTGGTTTTTATTTTTTTTCAAACAACAATAACAACTCGGCCTATTTTTCTCGACGCAATACACCATCTTCCATGCGATAAACCTTGTCACAAGATGCCAGCATCCGATCATCATGAGTAACCATAATAATGGCCTTGTTTTTTTCTTTACTTTCCTTAGCTAACAGTTTGACCACTTCATAGGCTTTTTCAGTATCCAAACTTGCAGTAGGTTCGTCTGCCAATATCAGTGCTGGATCATGGTAAAGAGCACGGGCAATCGCCGCTCTTTGCCTTTCTCCGCCGGATAATTCTTGAGGTAACTGATGTTTTATCCCTGCAATGCCTAAATCGTCAAATAACTGATTGGCTTTGGCTTTTTCTTTGCTTCCTGTCAAATGATCGACCAATTCCAACTGCTGCTGGACTGTTAAAAAAGGTATCAGATTGGAGGCTTGTAAGATAAAACCAATGGATTGGAAACGCAAGCGTGAGCGCTCTTTTTCTGATAAATGTGTATAATCAGTACCATCGATGATTAGCTGTCCAGAACTTGGAGTCTGTAGGCCACCAGCAATGGTCAAAAAGGTTGATTTCCCAGAACCTGATGGTCCCACAATCGCTACAAATTCCCCAGCTTCAATGGAAAAGTCAGTTGCCTTTAACGCGTTGATTTCTTGATGACCGTCTTGAAATGTTTTGGTCACTTGTTTAAATGTTAAAACTGACATCACTACCTCCTATCCAATTGCTTTCAAAGGATCAATTCGTACAATGCTAAAAACAGAAAATAAGGTTCCTAACAAAGCAAAACAAACCATACTGACTAATATCGCTAAGTAAACTAGCCAATTACTTTGGAAGGGAACTGCTTCAGGGAGCACTAAAGACGTCAACCAAGTTCCCAATAACCCTAAACCGCTTCCTAAAGCACTTAACAAGAAGGTTTGCAGCAGAACTGCTTGTGCAATCGTTATATTCCCGATACCTTGAGCCTTCATGATACCGAAAATAGGAGCCTTTTGAATGGTTAACACATACATAAAAATACCAATGATGATGGCTGAAATCACAATGAGAAACCCAATCATAAAACCAAAGGTCAAAAGCTGAGCCTTGTAACCAGGCAATTTAGTAATAAAGGTTTTGATAGGTAACTTTGTCAACTCTTGATTAGGGTAGTCTTCCAGGTTTCCTCTCACAATAAACGCATTAACCAGTTGCTTATTCTTAGTCTCCCCCTTACCATTTTTTAAGGTTTGAAAGGCATCGAGCGACAGGTAAGCAACAGGGGCCACACTAAATTTAGCATTTTGAGTATAGCCAACGATAGTTAATGCTTGACTAGAACTCGATGTGTAAAAGTCCTTGCCAATCGCAAAAGCTTCCTCTTTTGCAAGGCTTTGATCCAAAACAACCTCTTTATTAGTCTTAAATAATCGACCTTTTACAATGTTAGGACGAATAAAGCTAGTAGAATCAATCCCGAAAAGGCTAACCTTAACTTTGTCGGCATCCTTAGGATTTTTAACTGACCACGCCACGGTATTGAGTTGAGCAAGAGGAGCTACCTTGTCTGCTGTTATTTGATTTTCTTGAGCTCTGGATACCTGTGATAAGGTCAAGGTAGCGTCAGCATCCTTGGCTAGTAAAACACTGTCAGCTTTCCAAAGATCAACCGCCGAGCGGTTCTCCTGCATCAAACCAAAGGCCAATCCTGACAAAAAGAACATCAAATAGGCAACCAAACATAGCAAACCAGCAATCAAACCATACCGCAATTTGGATTGTTTCATTTCATTAAGCGCTAAAAACATCTCTCATTCCCCCTTATTTATATCACTAGCTTAGCATAACTTCCCAGAAGTCCCTACTTATCTGTTTAGCATTTAAGGACCTTTGGTAATCAAACGGCAAGATAGCAGATAAGAGGGCTGATAATGAGCAGTCATCTCTTGTAAAAAGCATAGCATCTCCTCAGATTTCGTTTCCAACTGAGCATCCAAATCTTTGAAGTGGTCTTTTTCTTCCTGACTAGCTACCTTTTTAAAATACCCCCAAACATGCTGGTATGCAGTTCGTAAGGTTTTTACTGTAGGAGGAATGGCTTGCGCTTCTTCAATCAAACAATGAAAAGTCAACACCTTTTCTTCTGACCACTGATTTCCTTTAAACAAACCTCTTAAAGCATTATAATGCTGTTGCGAATGTGCCATGACCCAATACTTTTGATAAGCCCATTGTTTTTGGTAAGTTTTCAAACCAGCATCAGTCATGAGACAGCCCTTCTAACGTAATGGTCATCATAACTTCAGGTTTGAGGAGTCGCTTCACGCGGCAATAAGTCCCAATGTAAGCCAATAAATCAGCTTTCTTTTTGTCATCTAAAACATCATCAATCCTAACAAGTAGTTCAAAAGCTTCTTCCTCATAACTAGCCTCAACAGAAACAGCAAGTGAATCTTGCTTAAATTGACGATGGTAAAAACCCTGCACACACATAGTCACACAAGAAGACAAGGCAATGACCAGTAAACTCATAGGGGTTTCCCCTTGATCAGTTTTTCCAAATAAGGTCACGCTATCTCCGTAGCCTTCCGAAACCGTGTGGTAAAGGCGGTCACCTGTTATTTTTGTCTGGTACATTCTGATTTTCCTCCACTTTTTCTGATATTTTCTCCAATTATTTGAGTTGGAGTTGCTTCTTCCCCTATTATAACAGAAAAGAACCGAGCTTTTGAGGCTCAGTTCCTTTTTTTTAACGTACTTCAGCGCCGACTTGTTCTGTCAGTGCCTTAGTCATTTTTTCCATGTATTTGGCAACTTCTTCGTCCGTTAAATTGTCATTTGGATTTTGGAAAGTGAGGCTATAAGCCATTGATTTTTTGCCAGCCTGAATGGTTGCTCCTTCATACACGTCAAAGAGCTTAATCTTAGTCAAGCGTTTTACACCTGCTGATTCAATAGCTGTTACAATGGCCTGATGACTCACCTCACGGTCAAGTAACAAGGCAATATCACGTGTCATAGCAGGGAATTTTGTGATTTCCGCAAAAGTTTGATCACTTGGCAACGCTGCTTCTAAAGCAGTCATATCCAATTCTGCCACATAAGTTTCCGGAATACTATAAGCCTTTGCTGTTCCTGGATGAACTTGACCAACAAATCCAATCACTTGCTCATCTAATAGGATAAGCGCTGTCCGTCCTGGATGCATGCTTGCTAAGTCTTTAGTTGGCACATATTGAACATTGAGATTAAGGTTTGCAAATAAAGTATCCAAGATACCCTTAGCATGATAAAAATCAACTACCTGTGCTTGGGTTTGGAAATCTTTTTGTGCCACTAAGCCACAAATAGCAAAAGAAAAATGGTTCACTTCATTAGGAAGGTCTTCTTTTGGATTAGCTTCTTGTTCAAAGATTTTCCCAATTTCATAAAGAGCCAAGTTACTTTGTTTACGAGCCACATTATAGGCAACAGTATCTAACATACCTGAAACCATATTTTGACGTAGTGCTGAACGTTCCACAGACATCGGCCACATGAGTTCTGTCAGGTGACTTGGTGCCACTGCAAACTCAACAGCTTTCTCTGGTGTTGTCAAAGCATACGAAATGATTTCAGTCAAGCCCAATCCTTCCGCTAAGCCACGGACTTTACGACGAAGAGCCTGTGTTGGCGTTAATTCTGCAGCCGTTCCTCCTGCCTCTGGTAAGGTTGTCGGCAACTTATCATAACCATAAATACGCGCAATTTCTTCCACCAAATCAGCCGGAATACTAATATCCCAACGACGGCGCGGAACAGCTACCGTGAAGCTTGTTTCATCTCCTGTCAGTCCAAAACCAAGTTGATCAAAAACAGTTTGAATCTCTTCAAAAGTTAACTCTGTTCCTAAACGAACATTCACATAGTCAAGGCTAGTTGAGACTTCAACAGGTTCTGTTGACAATTGACCAGCTTGAACATGGCCTGATAAGACTTGACCTTCTGCTAATTCTTGTAACATAGCCGCTGCAAAGTCAAGTGCTTCTAAAACAGTTGCATAGTTAACACCTTTTTCAAAGCGTGAAGATGATTCCGAACGAAGGTTTAAACGACCACTCGTTTTACGAATCGATTTGCCATCGAAAACAGCGGCTTCAAGAACAACCGTCTGAGAGTTGGCATCAATTTCAGTGGCTTGACCACCCATAACACCTGCTAAAGCAACTGGTTTGTCAGCCACGGTAATAACAAGATCCTCAGTGGTCAATTCCCGTTTTTCACCATCAAGTGTGACTAAACTTTCCCCTTGACGAGCCGCACGCGCCACAATCTTATGATTTTCAAATTTATCATAATCAAAAGCATGCATAGGTTGACCAAAGTACAAGAGCACATAGTTGGTCACATCAACCACATTATTAATAGGACGAATACCAGCATTCATTAAAAGGTTTTGCAACCATTGTGGACTTGGCTTAACTTTGACATTTTCAACGACACGGCTAGCGTAAGTTAGAACTTTATCAGAGTCAATGGCCACTTCAATGGCTTCTGAAGTTGCCTTATCAGATTCTTGTAGATTTTTTTCGGGGAATGACACCGACTTGCCATAAATAGCTGCGACTTCATGTGCCACACCTCGCATAGAAAGCGCATCTGCACGGTTAGGTGTAATGGACAATTCAATAATATGATCATCCAAGTCAAGGTATTTAAAAATGGCATCACCTGGCACAGCCTCTTCTGGCAAGATTTGAATACCGTCTGAAAATTCTTTTGGAATGATACTATCAGACAAACCAAGTTCTTGCAAGGAACAAATCATGCCAAGAGATTCCATGCCGCGGATTTTGCCTTTTTTGATTTTATAGTTATCCGCAATACGAGCACCTGGTACAGCCACGATAACCTTAATCCCTGCTTTCACATTTGGTGCGCCACACACAATTTGACGTGGCGTTTCATCACCTGTATCTACCTGACACAAATGCAAATGTGTCTCTGGCACATCTTCGCAAGAAAGCACATGCCCCACAACCAGTTTTGATAAACCTTCTGCAGGGACTTCAATTCCTTCTACCTCGATACCCGTTGTCGACATTTTCTCAGCAAGTGCTGCTGGCGTCACATCGATATCTACTAATTCTTTTAACCATTTATAAGATACTAACATAATTTTAGTGCCCAAATCACTCGGCTAGAGAAAGCTCTCAAGCCGTGATTTGAGTCATTTCCTTTCGTATTTTAAGTTCCAAGTAAAAACCCTTGTGACGTTGAAACGAGAGGGGCTTTCCCTTTAGACAATTAACCTATTATCATTACCTATCAACTTTCACTCAATCTTAGATAAAATAGCTGACAAAGGTCTTCAAACGACTCGTTTTATTTAAATTGTTCAGAGAAACGTTGGTCACCTTGATAGAAACCACGAATGTCATTAATGCCATAACGCAACATGGCAATTCGCTCTTGACCTAAACCAAAGGCAAAGCCTGAATATTTTTGTGCATCAACACCTGACATTTCCAAGACACTTGGGTGAACCATACCAGCACCAAGGATTTCAATCCAACCTGTTTTCTTGCAGACATTGCAACCTTTACCACCACATTTGAAACAAGAAACATCCACTTCAACAGATGGTTCTGTAAATGGGAAGTATGAAGGTCGCAAACGAATGCTACGTTCGTCACCAAACATTTTCTTGATAATCATTTCAAGAGTTCCTTTGAGGTCTCCCATGGAAATATTTTTGCCCACAACCAAACCTTCAATTTGATGGAATTGATGTGAGTGGGTAGCATCATCGGTGTCTCGGCGGAAAACACGACCTGGAGAAACCATTTTTAAAGGGCCTTTTGAAAAATCATGTTGATCAAGAGTACGGGCCTGCACAGGACTTGTATGAGTCCGTAACAAGATTTCTTCTGTGATATAAAACGTATCTTGCATGTCACGGGCAGGGTGATCCTTTGGCAAATTCATGCGCTCAAAGTTGTAATAATCTTTTTCCACCTCAAAGCCATCAACAATCTGAAAACCCATTCCTAAGAAAATATCTTCGATTTCTTCGCTGGTTTGTGTTAACACATGACGGTGGCCCAGAGTCATTTGACGACCCGGTAAAGTTACATCAATGCTTTCAGCATCAAGCTGGGCTTGAATTTTAGCAGCTTCTACAATTTTAGCCTGTTCTTCAAAGGCTTTTGTCAATAAGTCACGAACTTCGTTCACCTGTTTACCAACCACAGGACGCAAGTCATTAGACAAGTCTTTTAGCCCCTTTAGTAATTCTGTCAAAGATCCCTTTTTCCCAAGAACAGCCACGCGCAAATCTTGCAGTTCTTTGGTATGATTCCCCGTCAAAGATTGGAGAGTCTCCAATGTTTTTGTTTTTAATTCCTCTAGTTGTGCTTGTAAATCCATAGTTTTCCCTTCTTTTAGCGATGAAAAAAGCGTGCCACTACTCCACTTCATAAGCGGAGCGTTGACACGCGGTACCATCCGTTTTTATCTGATGTTATCAGACCTTAATTAATTGTCTCTAGCTGAGTGAATTCCTAATAGTTCCCTTCAGAAGGCTTCCAGTCACGACCCTCACTCCCTGTCAATTTCCCTATTAGTACTAGTCTCATAGACACTTATTCAATTAGTTCTATTCTATCAAAAAAAGTGCTTAGTGACAATCCTAAATCATGGATTTTTAGCCTAGGGATTGATGACAATCTGTCCTGTTCGATAATCAACCGTCAGCCCTGCTTGGACATTTGGAACAAACACGTTAAATGCTAAACTCCCATCGGCAGATTTGGCCTCTAACTGGCTACCACTGGCTAACAGGTTATCACCATCATAAAGCAAGGTAACACGATAACGGACCCTTTTGCCCTTATCCAATGCACGACGTACTAATCCTTCATAGTAATTTTGACCTGTCGAATAGGGTTTATCTGCTTGATTGGCCCAACTTAGTTGAGTGGCAATATTATCAGGATTACTGGTAGAAGCATCAAAACCTTTCAGTCCACCAACTAAAGCATAACCTAGCAAATGTCCTCTATCAACTGCATGATCATAATTTCCTTTTAAGTGATGTAATTGGTGCCAACCAGCAGGCTTGAAGGTACGATAAGCATTGTCCGTTTGATAGCGATTTTGATACTGTCGTGTCGACTTAGTAAGTAAGGCATTAGCTCTAGTAGGAACCTTTTGTCCTTGGACCCATTTGGTTTCATTATTAGCATAGGGCAGACTGGCTACGCTTGCGTTTAAATCTGTTTTGTTCCGGTTGATAATATAAGCGCCTGCTCCATTCCATTCAATATTGGAACCTAATTGTTCCTTAATGGATTTGGTTAAGACAGAAGCCGATAGGGCTTCTGTGGGAACCTCACTATAGACTTCTTTTGATTCTGATGATGATTCACCCTTATCTCCCAAAACGGTACGATAAATTTGCTTAATAGGATGGTTGCTAGCTATGAAATCACTCTTAGCAAGGTAACTAGACCCCAACACTAACAAAATCAATAAGAAGGAATTAAGCACCCTTTTTCGTTTTTTCCTTGTTAACATACTTCCTCTCAAATGCTATAAAAAGTAGGCAAGGCCTACTTTCCAGTAAATTTATTCACTAACTCTGCCCACTTATCTAAAGATAAGACAGACCAAGGATTTCCCCCATCGCCCATAAAGCTGTAACCTACCATTAGACCAAAAGCTAAAAATAAGCATGCTAACAAAGCAATTCCTAAGATGAGCAATAATTGTCTTACAACATATCTCCAACCACTTGTCATAAACTAGTCCTCGCTTATACGGCGGATTGAAGCCCCCAGTTTAGCCAATTTCTCATGAAATTGATAATAACCACGGTCCAAGTGGGTCAGCTTGGTAACAGTTGTTGTGCCTTGGGCAACCATTCCTGTCAAAATAAGAGCAGCGCTAGCTCGTAAATCTGTTGACATGACCGGTGCTCCTTGTAATTCTTGACCCCCATGAATCATGGCAGTATCCCTTAGAATTTCAGATTGTAAGCCCATGCGTCGCATTTCTTCTAAGTGCTGAAAACGATTCTCAAAGACTGTCTCAACCATAGTGGATTCACCTTTGACCACAGCCATAAGAGCCGTAAATTGTGCTTGCATATCTGTTGGAAAGCCTGGATGAGGTAAGGTTTTAACTGATACAGGTTTTAGTTTGCTCGTATCAGCTTGCACACGAATACCTTTTTCTTCTTCTGTAACCGAAACCCCCATCTCTATTAACTTCGAAATGAGAGGACGATTATGTTCCCAAACGGCATCTTTGACCAAGACATTTCCTGATGTCATAGCTGCTGCAACCATAAAAGTACCTGCTTCAATACGGTCTTGAACCACATCGTGTTCCACCCCATGAAGACTTGTGACTCCCGTGATTGTCAGGGTCTCTGTACCAGCACCACGAACCTTAGCTCCCATTTTATTTAAAAACTGAGCCAAATCCACAATTTCTGGCTCGCGAGCTGCGTTTTCAATCACCGTCACGCCTTCAGCCAAACTAGCAGCCATCATTAAGTTTTGAGTAGCACCAACAGATGGGAAATCCATGTAGATAGTTGCTCCTTTTAGGCGTTTTGCTTGAGCAGTAATATCTCCACCTTTTTGAGTAATCTTTGCCCCCATGGCTTCTAGGCCTTTTAAGTGCAAATCGATTGGCCTACTACCAATTGTACAACCACCTGGCATAGACACTTTGGCATGGCCATTACGCGCCAAAATAGGTCCTAAAACAACAATAGAGGCACGCATTTGGCTCACGTACTCGTAAGGAGCTTCATCTAAAATGTTTCCTGAAGCATCAACTGTGATTTCGTTAGCTGCCTCATTAAAATCAACGGTAATATCTAAACCACGCACCACATGATTCATCGTAAAAACATCAGAAAGAATAGGAACATTTCTGAGAATTGTTTTCCCTTCTGAAGGTAAGATAGTTGCTGCTAGCAGAGGAAGAACTGCATTTTTAGCTCCCTCAATAACTACTTCTCCTCCTAACCGTGTCTGACCACCTTCAATGATTATTTTATCCACAATCTTCTCCCATATCTATCTCATAGTTGTTGTCATATTATACCATATATCTTTTGCTGACATCCTAGCGGAACTCAAAAAAGAGAGTTTGGCTAATCTGAATTAATTCTAACATAAAATGGCTCACCAAATACCCTAGGGCAATAGCCACTAGAAATACAAAAAGACGCAGTTTGCCAAGATTTTCTGGGTGGTGATGACTAAACTTTGTCCAGTCAATCACGCTAATCAGTAGTTGATAACTGAGGCCAATAAAAAATAAATGGCATAAAAAGGTAATAATTTTCATTAGTGATTCCATAAACCTATTATAACATACCATTTTGATCCGTCCAACTAAGCAAGAACGTCCATACATAAAAGCTCAAAGCATAATAGAGTCTCTTGTTAATTATGGCTCTTTTTCTGGATGTCACCTCTAAACAGTGATCTAATAAGCAGTACCCCTATGATGAGATGGTTTCTAACCCCTTACAATCCCAATAAAAAAAGAGTTCTCTTACACATTTCTTTGGCCATAATGATTTGCCGCGAGAAAAGAATAAGGTTAAACTCTCGAAAAAGGATATCATAAAGATTGAGGAAGGATAAGCCATAGCTTGGATCCCTTCCCTCTTTATTAACAGCTTTTATTTTTTACTAACGTTGATACGATTCAAAGCGCGGCGCAAGGCAACCTTGGCACGACGAACCTCATCAATATTATGGGTTGTTTCAGCCTGTGCAATTTCACGTTCTGCTCTTAGTTTTGCTCGCTCTGCTCGGCTGACATCGATATCACGGTCACGTTCTGCAGAATCAGCGACAATGGTAACCACATTATCCTTGATTTCAATAATACCACCATTGATTGCAATCCAGTCCACTTTTTCATCTTCACCACCTCGGCGAATTTTCATTTCATGAACTTGCAAAGGTGCAATTAAATTGATGTGATTAGGTAAAATCCCCATCTCCCCATCTGGTGTTGTTACCGAAATAAATTTAGCATGGTGATCATATTTGATTCCATCTGGCGTTACCACTTGAACAGTCATTTGTGTCATGGCATCACCTCATTAAAAGCCCATTTTTTCGGCTTTTTTAATCACATCCTCGATTGGACCAACTGAACGGAAGGCGTCTTCTGGAAGATCATCGTATTTTCCTTCAAGAATTTCTTTAAAGCCGCGAACTGTATCAGCAACTGGCACGTAAGAACCAGGAAGACCTGTAAATTGTTCAGCAACATTAAAGTTTTGTGATAAGAAGAACTGGATACGACGCGCACGTCCAACCAATGTTTTTTCTTCATCTGATAATTCATCCATCCCCAAAATAGCGATGATGTCTTGTAATTCACGGTAGCGTTGAAGCACACGTTGAACTTCTGTTGCCACAGCATAGTGCTCTTCACCAACAATTTCAGGTGTTAAGGCCCGTGAACTTGAAGCCAATGGGTCAACCGCAGGGTAAATACCCATTTGAGTCAATTTACGCTCAAGGTTAGTTGTTGAATCCAAGTGAGCAAATGCAGTTGCTGGCGCTGGGTCAGTATAGTCATCGGCTGGCACATAAATCGCTTGGATAGAAGTAACAGATCCTTTTTGAGTTGACGTAATACGTTCTTGCAATTGTCCCATTTCAGTAGCAAGGGTCGGTTGGTAACCAACAGCAGAAGGCATACGGCCTAAGAGGGCTGATACTTCTGAACCTGCCTGAGTGAAACGGAAGATATTATCAATAAAGAGCAAAACATCTTGGCCTTCTACATCACGGAAATACTCAGCAATGGTTAAACCAGTAAGGGCTACACGCATACGTGCCCCAGGCGGCTCATTCATCTGACCAAAAACCATGGCAGTTTTCTCAATAACGCCTGATTCTTTCATTTCCCAGTAAAGGTCATTTCCTTCACGTGTTCGCTCACCAACACCGGTAAATACTGAAATACCTCCGTGTTCTTGGGCGATATTGTGGATTAATTCTTGGATAAGAACAGTCTTACCAACTCCGGCACCACCGAAGAGTCCAACTTTACCACCTTTAAGGTAAGGGGCAAGAAGGTCAATTACCTTGATACCAGTTTCAAGAATTTCTGATGATGTTGATAATTCATCAAACGATGGTGCTTTTTTATGGATCGGCTGACGGTCAACGTCTTCTGCAAATGGTTCTTCCAAGTCAATGGTTTCTCCAAGTACATTAAAGACGCGTCCCAAAGTTTCTTTACCTACTGGTACGCTAATCGCACGACCAGTGTCGAGAACTTCTAACCCACGTGTAAGCCCATCAGTTGATTCCATAGCGATTGTTCGCACCATACCGTCACCAAGTTCCAGAGCAACTTCAAGGACGATTTTTTGCTTTTTATCACTATCTTTATAAACAATCAATGCATTATTAATCTCTGGAAGTTTGTCCCCACTAGCAAACATGACGTCTACTACTGGACCAACAACCTGAGCAATTTTGCCTGAGCTCATTCATTTCTCCTTATATTCGATAGTAAGGGATTGCTTAGTTTTACTAACCTATCTCATTCTAAAAACCGCAAGTGATTTTAAAAAGGAATCCCATAAGTCATTTTATCTCGATTGATAAAATTGAATGCTGACAATAACCTAATCGCTAGTCAGCGTCATTTTTTATTCTAGTGCATTTGCTCCTGCAACAATTTCAGTGATTTCTTGTGTAATTGCTGCTTGACGAGCTCGGTTATATTGGATGGTCAAATCGTTAATGACATTCTTAGCGTTATCTGTCGCTGTCTGCATAGCAGTCATACCTGCTGCATGTTCAGCCGTTTTAGCATCAATGATAGCCCCATAAATTAAACTTTCTGTGAATTGAGGTAACAATTGATCTAAAATATCATGACGATTAGGTTCCAATTCAAACCCAGTAACACCTTCTTCTGCTGCTTCATCAGCAACCAAGTCAGAAATTGGCAACATCTGTTGAACACGGACTTGGCTGGTTAAGCTATTCACATGGTGATTGTAACAGACATATAACTCATCAAAAATCTCATTGACAAACATGTCAACGGATTGTGAAATGATTTGTCTCACTTGTTCAAAACTTGGTTGATCCGCAAGTCCACGAAGTTCAAAAGCCACATTCATCCCTCTTGCTTTGAAGAAGTCTGAACCAACACTACCAATAGAAATGATTTCATAGTCACCATCAGCGTGGTACTCTGTGATCATATCCATAACAGATTTCAAGATTTTTGAATTGTAACCCCCAACAAGTCCTTTATCAGACGTGATGACAATATAGCCTGTTTTTTTGACAGGACGAGACACCAACATCGGATTATCAGATCCTATGGTTAATTCTGATTTCAATAAATCTGTGGTAATCTGACGAATTTTTGAGGCATAAATTTGAAAATCACGAGCTGCTTGCTCAGATTTAACAAGTTTTGCAGAAGAAACCATACGCATGGCACTAGTGATTTTACTTGTTTTCTCAGTTGAAATAATTTTAGCTTTAATTTCACTTAGAGAGCCTGCCATACTAGTATCCTCCCTCTATTACTTAAAGTTTGATTGATCTTTAAACGCTTTAATAGCCGCATCAAGGTCAGCTTCTTCAGGAAGGTCTTTTGTGGTACGGATAGTTTCAAATAAGTTATCGTAATGAACATCGAAGTAGTCGTAAAGAGCTTCTTCAAAGGCCAAAATATCATCTACTGGAACATCATCCAAGAAGCCATGGGTAAGAGCATAAAGAATAACGACTTGCTTTTCAACAGGCAATGGTTTATGCAATGGTTGCTTCAAGATTTCAACCGTACGGCGACCACGATTAAGTTTTGCTTGTGTTGCAGCATCAAGGTCCGAACCAAATTGGGTAAAGGCTTCTAATTCACGATAGGAAGCCAAATCCAAACGAAGAGTACCAGCAACCTTTTTCATCGCTTTAATTTGAGCTGAACCACCTACACGTGAGACAGATGATCCTGCATCAATCGCTGGACGAATCCCTGAATTAAAGAGGTTCTCTTGCAAGAAGATTTGTCCGTCTGTAATCGAAATAACGTTAGTCGCAATATATGCAGAGATATCTCCGGCCTGTGTTTCGATAAATGGCAGAGCTGTGATAGAACCTCCACCTAAATCATCAGAAACTTTTGCAGAGCGTTCCAAAAGACGGCTATGCAAGTAGAAAACATCCCCTGGGTAAGCTTCACGACCTGGTGGACGACGAAGCAAGAGAGACAATTCACGATAAGCCACCGCTTGTTTTGATAAATCATCATAGACAATCAAGACATGCTTACCTTGGTACATAAATTCTTCAGCCATGGCAACACCCGCATAAGGAGCGATAAAGAGCAATGGTGATGGTTGTGAGGCTGATGCTGTCACAACAATAGTATAATCCAAGGCACCGTAACGGCGAAGGGTTTCAACTTGTGTACGAACGGTTGATTCTTTTTGACCAATAGCCACATAGATACAAATCATGTCTTGACCTTTTTGGTTCAAAATCGCATCAATAGCTACGGATGTTTTTCCTGTTTGACGGTCTCCGATAATCAACTCACGTTGCCCGCGACCAATTGGAACCAAAGCATCAATTGCTTTTAATCCAGTTTGTAATGGTTCAGAAACGGATTTACGCTGCATAACACCAGGAGCTGGCGTTTCTACTGGTCTAAAGCCAGTTGTTTCAATATCTCCCAAGCCATCAACTGGTTGTCCAAGTGGGTTTACCACACGTCCAATGAGAGCTTCACCAACTGGTACTTCCATGATTTTACCGGTACGTTTAACCACATCTCCTTCACGGATTGTTGAAAAATCACCAAGAATAATGATACCCACATCATTTGACTCAAGGTTTTGAGCCATCCCGTAGGCACCATTTTCAAATTCAAGAAGTTCACCACTCATGGCATTATCTAATCCACGGGCACGTGCAATACCGTCACCAATATAGGTAACGATCCCAGTTTCTGTGACATCGAAATTTGGCTGGAAGTTCTCAATTTGCTTTTTAATTAAAGCGCTAATTTCTTGTGCATTAATTGCCAAAAGTCACACCACTTTCTATTTTAAATTCATTTTAAATGCTTGCAATTGACGACGAATACTGGTATCAATTACTTTATTATTGACGCTGATAATAAATCCTCCAATAAGCGAAGGATCCACTTTTTCAATTAAACGACCTGCTGTTACAGCAAATTTCTTTGTTACAACTGCACGAACACGGCTTTTTTGCTCCTCAGTCAAAGGTAGTGATGAGGTAACGGTCACATCATACTGATTTGAGACCGCCGCCATCTCCTTCAAAACTGCTTGAAGGATAGGATACAAGTAAGTCTCACGTTCATTTTGTACAATGAGGTCTAAGAAATTATTCATGTAAATAGAATTATTTCCCTTTAATAAGGTTACCAGTTTCATTTTTTCAGCATGTGGAACAGCCAGGCTTGATAAACTATGTTCAAGATTCGTTGCTTCAAACGTCTCTAAAATGGCAAGCACATCAGCCTTTAAGGCATCAAGAGAATGATGTTCACTTGCTACCTCGACAAGACTTTTTGCATATTGCTCAATAAGAGCCTGTTCTTTTTTGGTCATTAAGCTTCTCCTAAGTCATCAAGATAACTATCAATAAGCTGGCTTTGCGCCGCCTTATCAAGATTAGCTCCCATAATTTTTTCCGCTAAAAGAACCGTTAAATCAGACATTTCTGTTTTGACTGCTGAGATAGCGTCTGATTTGCTTTGTTCAATATCTGTCAACGCTTTTTCTTTCAAGCGTTTTGCTTCATCAGTAGCTTCTGCTACCAGTTTATCACCTTGTAATTGACCAATTTCTTTGGCATCACTGATGATTTTACTTGCTTCTGAACGACTAGCGTCCAAGTTAGCTTGACTTTCTGCCTCTAACTGTTGAGCGCTTAAGCGTGATTGCTCAGCCTGATCAATATCTCGAGAGATTTGTTGTGAGCGTGTCTGTAAAATCGATTCAATTGCACCCCAAGCGAATTTTTTGATCAAGAGTAACAAGACGATTACAGAACCTGTTACTAGAATAAAATTCCCAACGAGTTCACCAAATGTGATTGACATTCGTTTGTTCTCCTTCCTTATTCTTCTGATTCATTGACTTTTTTTCCTAGATAGGTCGCTGTCAGTTTTGTGAAAACGAAAGCCTGTATGCAGGAAATAAAGACTGAAAAGGCTGTCCACGCCATATTGACTAGGAAAGCAATTGGCCACCAATAAACTCGATAATTTGCCAGTTGAACAATCAAACCTGTAACAACTTCCCCGGCAAAGATATTACCGAATAACCTAATGGCAAGTGATAAGAAATTTGTGAACTCTTCTAATAAATTCATCGGAGTCATTGGCCACGGCGTAGCCAAACGTTTCAAATGGGCAACCAAGCCACGACGTCTAACCCCTTCAATGTGTACCATTAAGGTAATAAAAAGGGATAGAGCAAGGTCAAAAGCCAGATTGGCTGTTGGCGAGGTCCATAGGTTATAGCCATTAACTGTCTCTAGTTTAGTAAATAATCCTAAATTATTAGCGACAGCCACAAAGAGAAAAATGGTGAACAGTAAGAGCGAATAAGATTTTTGTAGATTATGATCTAAGTGCTCTTCTCCAATACCATCCACAAAACTGATTAAATATTCTAAAGCAGTTTGCTTCCCTTCTGGTTTCAATTTCATTTGGCGACTTGCCCAAAAAACAAAGGCAAAGACAATCGCAATTGTGACAATACAAACAGCAAGTAGGGTCAAATTAAAGGTTATTGGACCAAGCTTCAGCATAGGTATTTTAGCTTCTTCCATCTAACACCCTCCTTTTCTATTATAAAATAGGCTGTTATTTAAGAATGAAGGCCATAACAAGGGTAACGAAGAAAGTACCTTCGATAAAGGCAACACCCAAGATCATTAACGAACGTAATTGACCAATGATTTCTGGTTGGCGAGAAGCTGCTTTGAAAAGATTTGCCATCAAGAAACCTTCAGCAAGAGAAACACCAAAACAGGCCAAAGCCAATGCGAAAATAGGATTCATAGTAGAATACTCCTTAAAATTTTTTTTACTTTGCTATTCTATTCCTTAAAATTAAGAATGTCAACAGATTTCTTTAGTCTGGGTACGCTTTCTTAGACTAATACTAACCTTTTTACAAAAACAGAAAAAAAGGTTGGGATTTTCTTTCAAAAAATAGAAACACACTTCTATTATAACAAAAAGGTTGGGATTTTCCAAAACCCCCAACCAGCAGAAAAACGGCTTTCGCCGTCTCTCTGGTCTTATCATATTTTTGATAACGAATTAAATAACTGTTCCCAAACCGTGATACAACTCCACGTAAGCCAAGCTAGCTGTCTCCCATGAGAAATCACGTGTCATGGCATTTTGTTGTAGCATTTTCCAATCCTCTAGATGATGGCGATAAGCATCCAAAGCAAACAAGAGGGTCTTCATCATCCAAAAACCGGAGAAGTGATTAAAACCAAATCCAGTTCCTGTTTTATCAAAGGAGTTGTAAGGAATAACCGTATCCTTTAATCCTCCAATTTCATGAACAACTGGAATCGTCCCGTAGCGCATAGCCATCATTTGTGATAACCCACAAGGTTCAAAGGCACTTGGCATTAAGAAAAGATCACAGGCAGCGTAAATCTGTTGCGCTAACCCTAAATCAAAGGTAATGTTAGCTGAAAGCTTCTCTGGGTAAACCTGTGCAAACCACCTAAAAGCGTCCTCGTAATCCTTATAACCTGTCCCAAGAACAACCAGTTGAACATCTTGCTGGAGTAGATTATCCAACTCCTGCACCACCAAGTCAAAGCCTTTTTGGTCAGTCAATCGTGAGACAATGCCAATGAGTGGAACATCATCGCGTACAGGAAGATTCAATCTTTCTTGTAAAGCCTTTTTATTGGCTGATTTTCCAGATAAATCGGCTGCTGAAAAGGGAGCAACTAAGTGTGGGTCTGTCTCAGGATTGAGCACTTCTGTGTCGATGCCATTAACAATTCCTGTTAATTTCCCCGATTCCATCCGCATCAGCTGATCCAAACCTTTTCCAAACTCAGAAGTTTGAATTTCACCGGCATACGATGGAGATACAGTCGTTACGCGATCTGCATATAACACCCCAGCTTTCATCCAATTGAGACAATTGTTCCACCGCAGAGTCCCATCCTCATATCGCTCTGCTCCAACACCAAATAGGTCTCCTAACATTCCTGGGTCAAATTGACCTTGAAATTCAATATTATGAATAGTGAAAACTGTTTTAATCTTTCGATAAGCCTTAATCCAATGATATTTTTCTTTTAATAGGAAAGGAATCATTGCTGTATGGTAATCATGCACATGCAAAACTTCTGGAATCGCATCAAGCCTCTCCAGCGCCTCAATTGCGGCTAGCTGAAAATAAGCAAATCGTTCACCATCGTCCCAGTCACCATAGACTTTTCCTCTAAAGAAATAATACTGGTTATCTATAAAATAAAAGGTCACTTGATCTTTCACAATCTTCTTGAGACCAACGTATTGACGGCGCCAACCTACTTGTGTGTAAAAATACAACACGTCTTCCACTTGATCGCCAAATTTTTGGTCAATGGTATCATAGTAAGGCAAAATAACGGAGACCTCATGACCATTTCTGACCAGGGATTTAGGCAAGGCACCAATCACATCACCTAGACCACCCGTCTTGGCAAAAGGAGCTCCCTCTGCCGCCACAAACATTATTTTCATCTTATCATATCCTCAATAACCTTAGTTCCTTTAGCGACCACCATTGGTTCTTCTTGCGTTCCTTTAATGGTAACACCAGGTGTCACTTCCACTAATTTGTCGATAATAGCATTCTCAACGATGGCTCCTTCACCGATAATGGCTTTAGGTGATAAAATACTATTTTTTACCCGCGCTCCTACCTCGATGTGGCAGTTACGCGACACAATAGAATGCTCCACATATCCCTTAATAATGCTTCCTGATGCAAACTGTGAATTTTTCACCTCTGACGTTTGATCAAAATAAGTCGATTCCTCATTCTTCACACGAGTGTAGACTTTTTGATTGGCATAAAGGAGAGAATAGAATTTTTGGGGATCAAGCATGTCCATATTAGCATCGAAGTAAGATTTGACCGAGTGAATATTGGCTAAGTAGCCAGTGTATTCAAATCCCAAAGCTCCTTCTGAAACGGTTAACTCACGAAGTAAAAAACGTAACTTTTGAGGTTTTTCTTTTTGAGCTTCTTTCTCCATTTGTTCAATCAACCAAGGGGTATCAATAATGTAAATACCCGCTGACATTTTTTCGATATCTTGATTGCTCGGAATCTGACGTCTATTGATAACGGTGTCTGTCTCATCAATATCTAAAATATCGTTGGCTTTTGAGATGGCATCCGTTGGCATTTTTTTGTAGACCACTGTAAGAGGTCGTTGATTAACCGTGTGCAGATGGATAACTTGATTTAGTTCGATATTACATAATATATCACAACTCATATAAATGGTTTGGTCTGATCCAGAACGTTTGAGGTAGGTTAATATATTATCATAATACTCTTTATCTGCTTCTTGAGAATCTTCTGCAGTGTTATAAAAACCTAAAAAATAGTGGCTCAATAAGGAGTTTAATCCCCACTCTCTACCAGATCTAATATGGTCAAAGACAGAACGGATATTTTCCCCACGGAAAATACCATAAATACTTCTCACCCCTGCATTAGCAAGGTTGGATAATTGAAAGTCGATGAGACGGTATTTCCCATCAAACGGTAAGTTTGCCAAGGGTCTTGAATCTGTCAATCCCTTCATTTCGGCAAAGCCAATTGAACTTCCCAAAATGGCTGTGTATTTGTCAATCTTCATTTGAAACCCCCACTACTTCATTGTAACCAACAACTTGCACATCCTCAGTTCCATCTATCACAACACCGTCACCAATGACGGCACCTTCTCCAATAATAGCACGTGTGATTTTGGCACCCTCTCCAATAATAACGTCACTCATGATAAAGGAATCTTTGACTTGAGCACCTTTTTTGACCTGAACATTGGTTGATAAAATAGAATGCTCAACCTTCCCTGATACAAAACTACCATCAACCACAAGCGAATTCGAAACATCTGCTTCTTCAGTGATAAAGTTTGGTGGTGCAATATGGTTCTTAGAGTAAATCTTCCATGAGCGGTCACGACTATCCAGAGCATTTTCTTCTCCGATATATTCCATATTGGCTTCCCACAAGGATTCGATGGTTCCTACATCTTTCCAGTAACCTTTAAAGTTATAACTATAAACCCTCTCACCTGTCTCTAGATAGGACGGAATCACATTTTGACCGAAGTCAGACATGTCAATATTATTTTTTTCAGCATCAACCAACATGGTTCTTAGACGTTTCCAGTTAAAAATGTAAATCCCCATAGAGGCCTTGGTTGATTTGGGGTGAGCGGGTTTCTCTTCAAATTCCACAATACGATCACTGGTATCCGTATTCATAATACCAAAACGGCTAGCTTCTTTTAGAGGCACATCAATGACAGCGACTGATAAGCTGGCCATGTTGTCTTTGTGTTTTTGAAGCATGTCATCATAGTCCATTTTGTAAATATGATCTCCAGATAAGATAAGGACATAGTCAGGATCAATACTATCAATGTAATCAATGTTTTGATAGATGGCATGACTGGTTCCTTGGAACCAACGATTACCTTCTGTTGCTGAGTAAGGTTGTAAAATGGTAGCACCAGCATTAATACCATCAAGACCCCAAGATGACCCATTCCCAATATGGTTATTAAGAGCTAACGGTTGATATTGGGTAATGACACCAACATGGTGAATCCCTGAATTGGCACAATTTGACAAGGCAAAATCGATGATACGATAGCGACCCCCAAATTGCACTGCTGGTTTAGCAATACTTTGTGTTAATTTTCCTAAACGAGTTCCTTGACCACCGGCCAAGATAAGAGCTAACATTTCATTCTTCATTTAGATATCCTTTCATGACTAACATCACCTAATATGTCAAAGAGACTTTTGGATAAGCTCTCTTTCTTCCCTTCATCTCTTAATCCGACATTAATGATAAAAAGAGGAGAGTTATTCTGACATTTCCTAGTCTTTTTGACGACGCTTAACCTTCCAGATACTTGCTCCCAATGCTGGTAAAGTGAAAGAGAGGGTTTGATGATATTCTTTCCATTGTGCTTCTACTGTTTTAGTGATAGGATTGTGTTCTTTCCAAACACCTCCATACGCTTCCATTTCAGTATTGAAAACTTCCTCATAGATTCCTGCGACTGGAACACCTACAGTAAAACCTGGTCGTTCAACAGGCGTCATGTTAAAGACGCACAACAACAGTTCCCCTTTGTTGTTGAGGCGACAGAAAGATAAAACCGATTCTTGTTTGTTATCAGCATCAATGATATCAATACCGTCATACGTCTCATCATTTTGCCAAAGCATGTTATGATCTTTATAAAACTGATTTAACTCAGCTGTAAACCGTTGTAGTTTGGCATTAAAGTGATCTTCCAAATCATGCCATTCTAGTTGATCATTGTACTTCCACTCTAAAAATTGACCAAATTCAGAGCCCATAAATAGTAATTTTTTACCTGGATGACACATTTGATAAGTGTAGAGATTTCGCAAACCTGCAAACTGATTATAGCGATCTCCCCACATCTTATGCATCATGCTCTTCTTACCATGCACTACTTCGTCATGAGAAAATGGCAGAATATAGCGTTCATTGAAACAATACACAAAACTAAAAGTCAAGAGGTTGAAATCAAATTGCCGGTAATAAGGGTCTTCTTCATAGAAACTCAAAATATCATTCATCCAACCCATGTTCCATTTGTAATCAAACCCTAGTCCACCCTCTTCAATAGGGCTGGTAATCGGTGTTGCTGAAGAGGATTCCTCTGCGATCATCATGACATCTGGGTGTTTTTCTTTTATCACCCGATTCAAGTTTTGAAGAAAGGCAACCCCTTCAAGATTTTGGTTTCCACCATGAATATTAGGTGTCCACGACCCTTGATCATAATCTAAATACAACATGTTGCTAACCGCATCTACCCGGATACCATCAATATGATAAGTTTCTAACCAAAATAAGGCACTGGAGATTAAGAAAGACTGCACCTGATTTTTACCTAAATCAAAGTTCAAAGCCCCCCAGCCATAATTCCGCGCTCGATGATGGTCTTGATACTCAAAGGTTGGCGTTCCATCAAAGTAAGCTAAAGCATCATCATTTTGTGTAAAATGCCCTGGTACCCAGTCGACAATAACGCCAATGTTATTAAGGTGACAAGCTTCGACAAAGTCCTGGAAATCCTCTGGGCTACCAAAGGTCGAATCAAAAGCAAAATACCCCATCAGTTGGTATCCCCAGCTCATGTCCAAAGGATGCGTCATGACAGGAAGAAATTCTACATGAGTATAATGCATCTTTTTGAGATAAGGAATCAGCTCTTCTTTCAAGCGAGACATGTCATATGGCTTTCCAGTTTCATCCTTCTTCCAGGAATTAGCGTGGACCTCATAGATGTTAACAGGTCTTTCTCTAAACCCAAAGCGTTTCCTTCGCCCCATCCACAAACTATCTCGCCATTTTTTATCTGGTAATGTTTTAACAACAGCTCCTGTCCCTGGCCTAGCTTCAAACAAGACAGCAAGAGGATCAATTTTCTCGACGACGTGACCACCTTGCCGTTTAACCAGGTATTTGTAAATGTCCCCTTCTTTAGCTAATGGTGTGGTCACCTCCCAAACACCCGCCTCATGCCTAAACATGCTTAAAGGATTAGCTTTCCAGTCAGTAAAATCGCCTATTAGGCTCACTTCTTCTGCATTCGGAGCCCACACCCTGAAGACGTAAGCAGTTTTATGATCTATGTCAACCCGGTGAACACCCAAGTAATCTTGCAACTGGTTATTCTCCCCGGTGCCAAATGTGTAAAGCGCTAACTCATTGTCCATTCCATCACCCTCTTTTAATCCTCACTCTTTTTAAACCTCTATTTTCAGGTTCATCCCAGACAAGATTATGCCTCAAGAAAACAAAAATAACCTGAGAAACCTCAGGTTATTCTGTAATATCAAGGATCATCGCTGTCAAAGGATTGAGTAACAACTCCCCTTTTTGAAAGCGCTTGTCATTTGTTTCAATTATATCATTCTCGACACATGATTGCAAGCGTTTGCCAGAAGTTGTGAAAATAACCTTGTATTTTCTTTTATCATCCACTGTGAAGCTGATAAAACCAGCACCTTTATCCGCTTTTTCAATATAGACATGACGACGAATTTCTTCGAAACTTGGATATGAAAACAGATGGGTTTTTGTTTTCAAAAAAAATAATTTTTTCATAAAAGCAACGGTTTCTTTTTCTAGAGTGACTTGTCTCCAGTCAATTTGATTCACCTGATCTGGAGCGTTATAAGAGTTCATTGCTCTTTCTTTGTCTGCGTGGGTGAGTTCTCCTTGTTCTCCTGTCGGATATAATTTAGTTCTTAGAAACTCCTGACCAATCTGCATAAAACACATGCCCTGCATCAAGATATTCATGGCAGAAGCTAGCTGGATACGACGAGTATGTTCTTCTTGATTATCAGTTGGATTGAGAGCCCAAAAGAGGTCATTCAAGTTGTAGTTGTCATGAGCTTCTACATAATTAACTACCTGACTAGGACTTAAATAATGGACCAACTCATCACTTCCCAAAATAGACTTGGCAACACTATCTTCGGTGGCTGCACCAGAGGCAAAACCTTCCTCAAAGGTCCCGTAGATTTCTGCGCCTTTAACCGCGTTACGCTGATCATCATTAAAGAAACCAATTCCTGGCATCTTGTAAGCATTATCTTTTTTAGCTTTTTGTTCAGGAGCTAACCCCACTCCCATATCCCATCCTTCTCCAAAAACAAGAATTCTTGGGTCAATTTTATCTAATTCCCGTCTGATAAGATTCATGGTTTCAATATCATGCAAGCCCATTAAATCAAAACGGAAACCATCAATATTAAATTCTTTGGTCCAATATAAAATAGAATCAAGCATGTACTTACGGTACATTTCCTTTTCACTAGCCGTCTCATTACCACAGCCCGACCCATTTTGGAAGGTTCCGTTGGGATTCATCCGGTAATAATAATCAGGAACAGCTAGTTGGAATGCTGAGTCCCTAGATGAAAAGGTATGGTTATAAACCACATCCATGATGACATTAATACCAGCATCGTGATAAGCTTGAATCACTTCTTTTAATTCTAAAATACGTGTCGCAGGTTCGTGAGGATTGCTGGTAAAACTCGCATCAGGAACATTATAATTTTCAGGATCATATCCCCAGTTATAGGCATATTCCCCATTGTCTTCAATGATTTGATGATGATCAAAAAGAGGTTGCAACTGAATATGAGTTATCCCTAATGACGTGACATAATCAAAACAAGTCTTGTCCCCAAATTCGTTACGCGTTCCTTTTTCGATTAAACCTTTAAATTTACCACGATGTAATGGACTGACACCTGAAGTCTCAGATTTTGAGAAGTCTCGCACATGCATTTCATAGATAACAGCTTGATTAGGATTGTCTAGTCTCCACGTTGCTTCTTTGCCCTGTTTGACTTCAAAACCTTCTGGCTTTAGCTGGTCAGGGGCAATCACAATGGAGCGGCGACCATTAGCCGTTGTTGCAATGGCATAAGGGTCTCGTGTATCTCTAAAGGTCCGTTTACGGTAATACACTCGATAACGATAGGCCTGATAGTTATAGTCTCCTTCTAAACATAACTCCCACACTCCGTGAGTATTTTTAGAATGATCTTCAGGATTACTGACATGGCCGCGATCCATAGGAACAACTCTCTCTACGCTTGCTCGTTCAGCTGTTGAATCATATAAAATCAGATCAACTCGTTCAGCAGTCGGAGCCCATAAGCGAAAGGTCGTCTGATTCTCCTGGTAACGAAAACCAAGCCATCCATCAAATCCCCAACGCTTATCGAAAGCTTTGCTGTTAACTGCCATATCAAACGAATGAGCCATTCTACGCCCATACGAACGACTAGCAACTGCAGCTTGCCTTGAATAATAAACAGTGTCATCACCGTCCACTAGCCAAACTTCTGTTTTTGGAACACCATAGTCACGGTCAATACGATAATCAATCGTTTTGTGCTGCCACAATTGATCTTTTACAATCACATAAGCATGGCTTAAAAAGTAAGGAGCCGGATAACTTAACTGAGCTACTGCACCAAAACTATCAAATCGAGAGAAGTAGGCATCTTTTCCCCATTTCCCATCTTGCCACTGCCACAAACTTAAATTAAAGTAGTTTCCT
This sequence comes from Streptococcus sp. F2, assembly GCF_056500955.1. NCBI lineage: Bacteria > Bacillati > Bacillota > Bacilli > Lactobacillales > Streptococcaceae > Streptococcus > Streptococcus sp. F2. Next base: position 7,172 of record NZ_JBWKAI010000007.1, on the reverse strand, counting down.
TGACGACTATGATAATGAACGGTAATGGCATTATCTATCACTTTCTTTATTCCTCCAGTTCTTGTTCTAAATCTTCTACTTCATGCGCAAATTTCTTCACCATCTCCTCAATTTCCAATTCTTCTTGGTCCAGTACCAAGGCATCATCAGAAATCAAATCAGTATCTGCAAAGAATGTAATATGGTTTTTCAGATTTTCAAGTGTGATTGGGGCATCGCCGCCATATTCCCCATCTAAATTGATCATCATGCGCTTATCTGATTGAGGTTCAATTACTATTTTACTGGTTTTTATGTATTCCACACGACGGTCTGTAATGTGTTTACCCCCATCTAAGACCAAACGTAAAAGATGGACAATTTCAAAAAGATTAGCCGTTTTTATTAAAATCAAGGTAAACATGCCATCATCCAGTTTAGCATCTGGAGCAATCATTTCAAAGCCACCTACAGAATTGGTAATGGCTGCAAAAATCATGGACACTTGACCTTCAAAAACGCCCTGATCATGAGTAATTTTAACAGGAACATTGCTAACACGTGGCAATAACTCAACTCCCTTGGCAAGATAAGCTAAGTAGCCAAACATGGTTTTTAACTGACTAGGAACGCTATAAGTCAATTCAGTCAAACTCCCTGCTGCCGCAATATTGATAAAATAGGTATCTTTCTTAGCCCTACCAATGTCCATTTGAATGGTTTGGTTTTTTCCAATGAGTTTGGCTGCCTGACTAGGGTTTCCTCTTGGAACTTTCAAAGCTCTCGCAAAATCATTGGTTGTTCCTGTTGGGATAATAGCCATCTTGGGACGCTTTTTCAGTGGCGCAATCCCATTGACCACCTCATTGATGGTACCGTCTCCTCCAGCAGCAATCAGTAAATCAAATCCAGCTTTCGCAGCTCTTCTGGCTTCATTTAAAGCAGAATGTTTTTCTGCTGTCGTCTGAAAGGCAGAGGTTTCATACCCAAACCCTTCCAAAATATCTAAGACCTCAGGAACACTCTTTTTCATCATTTCTTGTCCTGATGTCGGGTTATAAATGAGACGTGCTCTCATTTGTTTTTTCATACAATACCTCTCTTAAAGCTGCTCTAGCCACTCTTCACCCTCGATTCGAATGCCTAAAGCCTGCGCTTTCTCCAACTTAGACCCTGCATCACTTCCAGCAATCACCAAGTCTGTTTTCTTAGACACACTGCCAGTCACTTTAGCACCTAAGGTTTCTAATTTTGCTTTTGCATCGTTGCGAGTCATTTTCTCCAACTTGCCCGTTAAAACAACCGTTAAGCCAAATAATTCTGCATTACTATCAATCTTCTGTCCTAAATAAGCTAAGTTAACCCCAGCATTCTTTAGTTCTTCTACTAAAAGAATGGCAGAATCTTGTTGAAAATATTGAACCAATGATTTAGCAATCACCATGCCCAGACCATCAATAGTCGCAATGTCTTCTTCTCTCACCGTTAAAAGATGCTCAATGTTTCCGCAAGTTTCCAAAATTAAACGACTGGCCTTAGCACCAATGTGACGAATACCTAAACCAAATAACAATTTCTCGGCTGAATTTGATTTGGACGTTTCAATAGCTGCTAGCAATTTTTCGGCCGACTTTTCTTTGATGCCATCTAGATGCAGAAGATCTTCCTTAGTGAGCTTGTAAATATCTGCCACATCGTGAACAAGCCCTGCTAAAAAGAGTTTTTCCACAACAGCAGGCCCAAGTCCAGCAATATTCATGGCATTTCGACTGGCAAAGTGTTCCAACCCTCGCTGAATCAAACTCGGACACAAAGGATTGATACAGCGTAGAGCTACTTCATCCTCAAAATGCACTAAATCACTCTGACAAGATGGGCATTGACTTGGAATCCACATAGGCACCTGTTCCTGACGCTTGTCAGAAACCACGCGCAAGACAGCAGGAATGATATCCCCAGCTTTATAGACAATTACGGTATCTCCAATTCGAATATCTTTTTCCGCAATATAATCGACGTTATGCAAGGTAGCCCTGCTGACCGTTGTTCCAGCTAATTGAACTGGTGTCAAGTTTGCTGTTGGGGTAACCACACCTGTTCGACCAACTGTCCAGTCAACCGAAAGGATTTCTGCCTCTTTTTCTTCTGCTGGAAACTTGTAGGCAATCGCCCAACGTGGTGCTTTAACCGTAAATCCCAAATCTTCTTGCATGGCTAAGTTATTCACTTTGATGACAATACCGTCAATATCATAAGCCAATTGATCGCGTTCTGCCTCCACAGTTTGAATAAAATCCCAAATCTCATCCATAGAGGATGACAGATGGTGACGCTGATTAACTGAGAAGCCCAAATCGGCTAATGCTTTCAAGACATGATCTTGCTGACTTCTGATTGTGGGACTAGCTTCTTGGTAGAGAAAAGTAGCCAATTGACGCTTAGCCACTACCGCCGTATCTAATTGCCTCAAGGTACCCGCAGCAGCATTTCTAGGATTGGCAAATTCTGTTTCACCGTTTTCCTGTCTCTCTTCATTAATTGCTTTAAAGGATTGCCGAGACATGTAGGCCTCTCCTCGAACAGTTATGGTCAGGGGTTGAGGCAGTACTTGAGGAATATCTTTAATCTGTTTAAGATTCTCTGTAATGTTTTCACCAACACTACCATCTCCGCGGGTAGCTCCCACCTGTAATTGGCCATTTTCATAACTTAAAGAGATGGATAAGCCGTCAATTTTTAGCTCTGCTAGATAAGTGGCATCAGGAAATTCCGATTTAACCCGCTTGTCAAAGGCATCTAATTCCTCACGCGAAAAAGCATCCTGCAAACTAAATAGCGGATACTGGTGCTGGTATTTTTCAAAACCGGTAAGAAGGGTTCCTCCGACATTCTGAGTTGGGCTATCTTGTAAGACATGCTCAGGGTATTGGTTTTCAAGATCCACTAGCTCACGATAAAGCTTATCGTACTCGCTATCAGAAACAGAAGGGGAATCATTGGTATAGTATTCTTGACGGTAACGGTTAAGCAATTCCGTCAATTCTCTTATGCGTTTTTTCATACTCTTATTTTATCATAAAAGAGTGAAAATAAGCTATTTCCTAATCAGAAGAAAATAAAAAGGACAGCTGTAAAATCCAGCAACTGTCCAAGTACCTATTTTCTAAAAAGTGTAGGGCTTCTCTCACTCCGGTTATGAATATTCGTTAATGAAAAGACATACGCTTAGCTAGCTTATCAATAATCAGAGAGCCGATGAGCAGCGATGCCAATTCCCCCATAGCCGTTGTAAACCAGGTCAACAGGAAGGGTGCACCAAAGAAAGAAAGCTCAATAGCCACGGTCACCATGGAAGCGGCAAAAAAGAAAGAAAAGTAAAAGAACGCCTTGTTAACAAGACCATTAAATAGATAGTCTTTGTGGTACTTCCTAAAGAGAACGACACCCAACGTCACAAAAATAAGGGTTGAGCCACCACCAACAAAGACATCAATAAGTCCGAAACTGTAAAAGTTTGCAATCATACACCCAAGAGTCACTGCAATGATATACTTGCGATGGTAAAAAGCAAGGAAATTCAACATTTCAGATACCCTAAACTGATACATTCCATAAGAAATGGCATTCAGAGGAGGCGTAATGGTCAATACCACATAGAGAGCAGCCACTAAAGCAATGTGAACGTAGTCACGCACTGTTAATTTTGTCATTTTTTCTCCTTTAACGTCAAAGCAGTTAGTCAAACCTAACTCTTTACGTGTCTAATATGCTTGGTGAAAGGGAACTAAGCACCAAGGGTTGCTAAGCAACGGTTACATTGTACCACAAAAAGACCAACTTGACAAAAATACTAAATAAGTCTGCGACCTATAACAAAGGGGCATGGTTACCTTCTCGATTCCTTTCATACAGACTAACTGAATACTTTTAGTATCACGATTTTCTCTTTTGTGAGATAAATTATGTGGCTGAAAAGTAAAAGGACCTGAGACTTTACTCAGGTCCTTTACCCCACTAGGGATTTTAAAACTGTTTTGTGCTTATTGTCTTTCTTTGCCTTTTCTAAATAACTTAACAGAAGCAAACAAGCTAGTCATTCCTAAGATAGTCATCACAATCCCAGCTTTTTCACCTGCTTTTGGCAAAGCCTTCTCTGAGGAAGCTTTTTGAGCTGCCGCAAGTGGTTTAGCTGTCACTACCTTTTTCTGCTCAGTAGCAGTCGGAGCTGGTTTACCTTCCTCTATACCTGCATCTGCGGCTTTTTTAAAGGATAATTGAAGCAACAATGGATCATGGTCAGAAGCACGGCCATGAACTTCCATAAACGGTGAATTCACATGCACCATGTCAAATTCATACTGACCAAGCAGGTTACGAGATACTAGCATGTTATCGAGGGTTTGATTGTTTCCTTGGTAGAAATAAGAATAACGATCTGCTAAATCATGTCTGCTAACCAAGTTAGCCATATCCCCTTCTTCAATCAATTGAATCGTCTTTGTGAATTCGTAATCGTTAAAGTCACCTAACATCACAATATTTGCCTGATGAGTTGCTCCTTCTTTGGCAAATTTAGCCAACATATTGGCTAAAACATGGCGTCTTTCTTCAGATTTGAAGGTAACAGGTTGCACACGTCCATAAAGAGCATTGTCCCCACGCTTAGAGTTCAAATGGTTTGCTACCACAATGACTTTATTTCCTTGGAAAACAAATTCTGCTGCTAGTGATTTACGGACATCTTTCCAAGCAGGATTAGTTGGATCAATTCGACCAACACTGAGGTTTAACTCCCCGTTTACCCATGACAGAGCATCCTTAGCGCCACCTTTTGGCTTATCCGATAAACTAACACGATCTGGCTGATAGAGGAAGCCTGTCCGAATATTCCCACCAGGTTGACCACCGTCAACATTATTTTCTGGAGCAATATCAACATAACGATAAGTTGGGCCCCCAAGCTTTTGAATAGCATCAATCAGGCGTTGAGCACTTTGGGTAGCATCTGTAGTACCATCATCGGTTGGGCCGTTATTATCTTGTACCTCAATCAGTCCAATGATATCAGGTGCATTCAAATCGTGAATAAAGGATTCAGCAATACGTTTGACTTTCTCATCCTTGGTTGAAGATGGGTTTGCTGAGAAGTTCTCAATATTATAAGATGCAATACTTAATTTGCTTAGGTCTTTTTGCAAATGTGTTTTTTCAGGTGCAAGGTGGCCATCTATTAAGACAGGCATCTTTTGGCTATCATCAACAAAAACCTTGTAATTACCATAACTGTATGAGACTGGCCCAGCTAATCTTCCCTTGTAAGAATCACCAGATTTGATGGTTTGCTTACCTTTTTTGAAAAGTACAGGAATCACATCGGTATTGTAACTGGTTGCAGGCAACAATACACCACCTGAATTGTTCAACACTCTCGTGCTAGAACCAGGTAAAACATAGATTTCTTTATTTTTCGTTGGACCAAGGATTTTCGCATCGTCGACAGCAACCAACATGCCTTCCATGGATTCCCAATAGTCAATAGCATCTTCTTGTGGGTCAAAGACACGTAAGCCATCATTATCAATGACATCAGCAGGTGCCACACGATCTTTACCTAACAAAAGAGGGGCTGGTACTGGAGCTGTCCCTGTTTTGGTAACAGTTTTAGCCACAATTTGGGTAATTGTAAGGTCAGTTTGTTTACGTTCCTCATATCCACGACCAAAAAATTCCTCAACCTCTCCGGAAATCGTCAACACATCTCCGACAGCTACTTTGGCGCTTTTAGCAAAGACACGGATACCGTCTGAAGTGGCTACATTACCATCGCCGTTAAGATCTTGAACGTAAAAATGAGTGGAATCATCTAAGTAAGTAACAACAACTTGTTCAACTGTTACAGCTTTTTTCAAAAGAGGAGAAGTATGGTTAGTCCCTTGGATATCTCCAATTTTCACAACCTTGCCAACTGGCGTAGTGTCTTCTTTTCTGACAGCCTGTTTCACCACTTCAAATTGTTCCAAGGTAAATGGCTTTAATTGCAATTTTCCATCAAAAGTTGACAAAATAGCTGTCAAATTGATGACATCCCCCTGGCCAATTTTAGCGACTAAGTCACTTGTTTTAATCCCCGTGCGATTGTCTAAACGAACTGCCACACTTTTACCATCGTTATCTGTGACATTAAAAGAAGAGGTTTCGTATTTATCCGATGCTATTTCTCCTACAGTTACATTCGATAACTTAACTAGTGTTGATTGAGTTGCTTTTTCTAATTCGGGAATGGTTGTTTCTTTAACAGGGGTAGGAAGCTGCCCTTCTAATTTTTTATGGGCAGTAATTTTTTTCAACTGCAATTCACCCTTGAAATTAGTAAGTGTACCTGTCAGTTGAATAATGTCTCCACTGGCATAACCCAAATTTTTCTCAGGGTAAATGTAAAGTCCTGTGCCATTGCTATCTTGAATGTAAAAACCATTACCACCCCAGCCATTCACGACGCTGATAATTTTACCTGTAACTGTGTAAGGTTTTCCTTCAGGGCTTACTCGAACGTCTGAAATAGGCTGGCTGCCATTAGCATCTGCCATTACTTCAGGACTCGCTGAGGTCTCTTCTTTAGCTGCTACAGTCGTATTGACTGAGTCAGCTGGTGTTGTAGGAGCTGGTTGGGTAGTCTCGACAGGGGCTAGGGGAGTTGTTGCAGAACCATTCTCTTCCACACCAGTGGCAACAGGTTCTTCTGATTTAGGGACAACCACCTCTTCAGCATAGACGGGATGCTGTTGCAGAGTAACCTCTTCAACAACAGTAGGAACAGCAACCAATGCTAATAATGACGCATAAGTGAAAAATTTCCTGTTTAACATAAAAACTCCTTTTATTTAGTACGTTTAATACACGCCTATTGTAACAAAATTGACAAGCAAAAGAAATACATTTTTGTATATTTTGTTACAAAAAGTTAGCATTACTAAAAATGTAATCGTTATTAATACCTTATTTTTTGTTGATTTGTGTTAAAAAGCAAACATTTTTCAGGTTTGCTCTCGCTTTTGAATACAGCTTCGTAACCGCCCAATAACAGGGTATATTGAAAAAACGTTCCAAAGTTGATTTGACTCTGGAACGTTTTCTATTTGCACTTTTCCTGAATAGTTTCAGCCCATGGTAAATAAGCCTCTAGCACCTCCCTT